>JBAXBD010000111.1:0-12203 GCA_037142165.1 Schlesneria sp.
ATGAGGTTGCCATTTGGAAAATCGTCAAAGCACGAGTTCGTTGTGAAGAGGTCAATTTCGAGTGCTGTGCCACGGCATCGGACTTCTGTCAAAGTAGCCTTCTCGCTCCACCTGAGAGACAGCCGAATTGCCATTTGAGGTCTGATCCGTCGGAGCTTTCAAATGCCATTCGAGGTCCGCTGCAATTCGGCTTTGATCTCGCCGGGGCGAGCGACATTGGTCTGAGGCGAAGCCTCGCTGGAGACTTCGGCGACGCCAGCGACTTCTCGTTTTTCGAAGCAATCAAACTGCACTGGATGACCGAAGACGGTCATCCAGTGGCACCTGAATCTTTTAAACTTCGCCAAAGTATTAAGCGTGGTGTCCGTTAGCGTGGTGTCCGGTTGCGTGTGGTTGCCCGGCGCTTTCGCTCAGAGGCGACTCATGCTCGTCCTGAATGAATTTGCCACTCTTACTGACAATCACAGCAAATAAGTAATAAAGACCGGGTATGAGCAAGACCCCGATCACCGTTCCCAACAGCATCCCTCCAACGGCCGTCGCACCAATCGTACGGTTGGCGATCGCCCCGGGGCCGGACGCCCGCAGCAGGGGGATCAGGCCGGCGATGAAGGCAAATGAGGTCATCAGAATCGGCCGGAATCGCAATTTACCACCTTCGATGCCTGCTTCCTTAATGCTGATCCCCTCCTGGTTCCGCTGCACTGCAAATTCGACGATCAGAATTGCGTTCTTGCCCAACAGACCGACGAGCATGACCAGACCGATCTGGCAGTAGACGTCATTGGCCAGCCCCATGGCTTGCAGAAGGAAAAATGATCCGAAGAGCCCAACGGGCAGCGACAGGATCACCGCGAGCGGCAGTATGAAACTTTCGTACTGCGCCACCAGCACCAGATAGACGAAGATGACGACGATCAAAAAGATGATAATCGCTTCGTTCCCTTTGCCTGCCTCGTCATACGCGAGGGCTTCCCATCCGATGCCGTAACCACGAGGCAAGGTTTCCCTGGCGACCTCTTTGATCGCTGCGATCGCTTCACCGCTGCTGTATCCGGCAGCCGGTGAAAGCTGAATGGGTGCCGAAGGATACAAGTTGTAGCGGTTGATCTCGTTCAAGCCCTGTTGTTTCTTGAGCGTCATGAACGATGAGTAAGGAACCATATCCCCTTTGTCGTTTTTGACGAACAAATTGTCGAAATCCTCGGGATATCGCCGGAACTCGGGTAAGGCCTGGACAAACACCTTGTAAAACTGGTTGAAGCGGACAAAGCCTTGCTCCCAGGTGCTCCCGACGACGATCGACAGGTTGTCCATCGCGTCCTTGATCGAGACTCCCTTTTGCATCGCCACATCGTTGTTAATGACGAGTTGGTACTGCGGGTAGTTGCTGGCAAAAAACGTGAAGATACTTTTCAGCTCCTTACGCTTCTCCAAAGCCGCCAGGAACTTTTCCGTTTCTTCTCCCAGTCGCTTGTAGTTCATCGTGTTCGTTTTATCCAAAACACGGAAGGAAACCCCACCGGCCGCGCCGAAGCCAGGAACAGCAGGGGGTTCGAAGAACTCGAGCTTGACGTTGCTCATTTTGCTCCCTTCACGCTCCAGCTCTTCAATGATCTCCTTCGAGGTCATCTTGCGCTCGGACCAGGGCTTCAAGTTGATCAGGCAAGTTCCCGCGTTCGAGCCTCGCCCTTCCGTCAGTACTTCGTAACCTGCCAATGCAGAAACCGAGTTGATGCCGTCGATGGACTTGGCGATCTTTTGGAGTTCTTCAGATTTTGAGTTCGTGTATTCGAGCGTCGAGCCTGGCGGGGTCTGGAGAATCCCGTAGATCATCCCCTGGTCTTCGAGCGGGATGAAGCCTGCCGGGAGATGCGTGTTCACAAGGACGACGCCAACGATGAAGGCTCCGATCGCCGACAATGTCACGATGGGTTGCGCGACAATCGGGCGCAGGAACGCAGCAAAACCGAGCGTCACCTTTTCGACGCCGCGGTCGAAGGTTTTTCTGATAAATGGTAAGACATTCAGCAGCAGGCCAGGCCAGCCCCAGAGATGATAAATGAGATAGTTCAACAGGATCGCGACTGCTCCCCCCCCGACAATCATCACAATGAAACCCAGCCATCCGCGTTTCTCGGCATGAGCGCCGTGGGGCTTGAGAATCATCGCACAGAGCACTGGAGTGAGGGTCAGGGCCACGACCCCCGAGAGCACGATGGACGTGGCCATCGTGATGCCGAATTGCCGATAAAACTGACCCACGGGACCGGGAATGAAGGTTACAGGAACGAAAACCGCTGTCATCACGAGGGTAATGGCGATAATTGCTCCGCTGATCTCGTTAATGACCTCCTTGGTCGCCAGATAGGGCGAAAGGTGCTTTTCTGCCATCTTGGCGTGCACCGCTTCAACCACCACGATCGCGTCATCCACCACGACGCCGATTGCCAGCACCAATGCGAACAGCGTGATCAGATTGATCGACAGACCCAGCATCTGCATGAAGAAGAAGGCACCGATCAAAGAGACAGGCACCGCCAGTGTCGGGATCAGCGTGGACCGAAGGTCACCGAGGAACATATAGACCACGATCGAGACAAGTACGAAGGCCTCCAGCAACGTGTGAAGCACCTGTTCGATCGAAGCCTCCAGGAAGGTGGAAACGTCGTAGCTGACTTCAAATTTCATCCCGGGAGGGAATGATTCCTGCAATTCATGGAGTTGCTCTTTGACTTCCTCGATGACCGTCGTGGCATTCGTGCCCGGAATCTGCTTCAGAACGATGGCCGCCGAGGGATTTCCGTCAATGTTCGAGTAGATGTTATAATACGAGGGGCCTAACTCAACCTGGGCAACGTCCTTCAGACGAAGCAGTTCGCCGTCAGGATTGGCCTTCAAAATGATGTTTTCATACTGCTCAGGCTTGTTGTATCGACCGACCCAGGTCAGCACATATTCAACGGTTTGCGACGTTCTTCCGGTCGCCTGACCAAGACGTCCAGGGGAACCGATCATGCTCTGTTCTGACACCGCCTTCATGACTTCGTCAGCGGAAAGATTATAGGCTCGCATTCGCTCGAGATTCAGCCAGACACGCATTGCCATCGCACGGCTACCGAGGATATTGGCGCTACCGATCCCCCGGACACGCTTGATTTCAGGAACAACGTTTACGAACGCATAATTATAAAGGAAATCCTGATTGTGACCCGGATCGGTACTGTAGAGGTTCACGTACATCAGCATGCTGGTCATGGACTGAAGTACGACGATCCCTTCACGTTCCACGATGTCCGGAAGGCGTTGCTTGACGGTCTGGATTCGATTCTGCACGTTCAACACGGCGACGTTCGGGTCGGTCCCCGGGTGAAAGACAATCAGGATTTGCGCCTCTCCGGCACTGGTTCCGGCAGAAACCATGTAGCGCATGTCCTGTACGCCGTTGATCGCCTGCTCAAGAATGACCAGCACCGAGTCAACGAGGACGTTCGCGCTGGCACCAGGGAATGAGACGTTCACCACCACGCTCGGCGGCGCGACGTTAGGGAACTGAGAGACCGGGAGTGTCGCGATTGACAGGCCGCCAAGGAATAAAATGATGATCGAAATGACGATCGCCAGCGCTGGCCCGTGGAGAAATCTTGAGAACATATTTTTAAGAGAATCCTGGTGGTATCCGTTGCGTCCGTGCGGTAAGGCGATTGCTATTCCGCATGATTCTTCAAGTTTGCCGCAACCTGATCCGGATGACGATCCTCGTACTCCACCTTATCACCGTCGTGAACCTGACGGATCCCCTCAAGAACGATCTTGTCGTTGACGTCGACCCCCTTCTTGATGACATAAAGATCCTCTAATTCGTTCTGGACGAAGATCTCACGCTGATGGGCCACATCCTCTTTGTCGACGACGAAAACGTATCGCTTTTCGAGGACTTCGAATACAGCCCGTTGAGGAATCACGATGGCATCATTCTGAACTCGGCTGATCAAAATCGTACCCGTCTGACCATGACGTAGAAGGCGGTCTGGATTCGCAAAGTCAGCGCGAAATTTGATATTCCCGGTCTCGTTATTGAAGTCCGCTTCAATCGCACCGATCTTGCCTTGTTCCGTAAAAATTTCTCCGTTTGCCAGTTTCAGCTCTATCTTGAGTTCCTCACGCAGCTTCGTATCGGTCATATATTTTAAATAGTCCTTTTCAGGGACGTTAAAATAGACCCACATCAAACTGTTGTCGGACAAAGTGGTGAGAATCTCACCTTCCTGCACCAGGCTCCCCTGCTGGTGGAGCAGACGGTCGACGATTCCGTCAAATGGGGCTTTGACAGTGGCAAAGCCCAATTCGGCTGCGGCAAGCTCCGCCTTCGCCGAGGCCTCTTTCAGCTTGGCCTCTGCCATCAATTTCTCGTTGTTTGAAACGACTTTGTCGGCCACCAGCTTCGTCGTAAAATTCAGGTCGAGTTGTGCGACGTTTTTTCTCGCTAACTCGGCGTCGTACTTTGCCTGATAGATCGTTGGAATTACGTTGAACATTAAATCGCCAGCCTTCACCGTCTGACCCTCTTTGAGGGGGATCGCCTCCAGATAACCCATCTCCAGAGCGCGAATCTTAATGTGACGCTGCGAATGTATCTGGCAGACGTATTGCTGGGTCAGCGTGACCGCCTTCGACTCGGGGCTGGTCGCTACAATCTTATGAGCCTGATGATGGTGCTCCGCGACGTGCTTGCTGCACCCTGGGGCTGACAATGCGATGACGACGAAAGCAACTGGTACTATCGACGGAAATTTCATTTGAATCTTTTCTTTTTTATCCTGCGAGGAATCAGACTTTCACGGGAAAGTCCACGAACCAATTAAGTCGCTTAAATGAAACAAGAGCATCTTGTTGCGTTCTCGATAATGAGGTTTCACGTGGTGTGACCACACGAGTGTGACAGACCTCTCAGCCGCCCAATTCATCGCAACAGATCAATGAACTCCACTGTGAAAAACGCATTAACATACATGAATTTCACTTCGTGTATGGTATGTCATCTATCGATCGTTGGCAAACCCGTTTTCCAGCGGACTGGCATTTCCAACGAAAGATTCAGGAAACTGATCGGAACGGTTGACGTTGCCGTCAGCACCACGAGACATGCGAAGTGCAGTTCGCACGCCAATCGAACCGGGATCGACAAACCCTTCGAGAAATTCAGGAAAAGGAGAGTTCTGTCGACATTCAGATGACCGGATTGAACCTGTCGGACTGATAATCTTCAATAAACAAGGCTCGCATGGTTTAAGTCATTGTCTTGCTGTGTGTTATGCATAATGCCAGCCTCGCTGGTCGAGTGGCATAATGATGATTCGATAAGTCGATTGACTGCTCGAATCATGAAAACAAGGCTGGAAAATGAATTACTCTGCCGGCCGTTCGATCCGAAAACATTCTTCACCTTGTGGTGGGAACCGTAAACCGAGAACTTCTGTTCAAATCCACTGGCTCGCGGTTTCAGTATTGTATTGCGTAAAAGATGAGCATCTGTGTCTGGAATGTCAGCGATCATCGTCGTGGCAAGTCAGCTTCTCATTGGTTTTTTGGGGGGATTGCTGGTGGCTTCCCAAGCCGGTGTTCCCTTGGTGATTGCTAATCCAATAAGCATTTTCTATTGCGTCCAAACCGAACTGGAACTGAATCTGTAAAAATGTCCATCATCGAGGGCCAACAGCGATAACCAGCCATTTGTCACGAGATGACTGACCTGAGCGTGTTTCATCACGATCTGCTTAATCGCAGTTCGAGGGGCTTCCACGACAACAAGCAATCTGAGTGGCTCATGTTGGAATCGTTTGCCGTCATGAACCGATTGCCACGGGAGGCCGGTCATGATGTCTCCCCCGTTTCCTTCGAAGACTCCGAATTGACCCACAACGTTGTGAATCAGTTTGTTTCCGCTTCCAAAGGCGCGGTTATCGACGGTCGAGGCGTAATATTGCAGGTTGATCCAGTTGGTCACGATCATCGGAGCGGTCATGATCAGTTCCAGCGTTTTGAAATCGGGATCGTTGCGATAGTCGTAGCTGTGCAGAAAAGTCCGTCCACTGAGTTCGAGTCCTTGCGTCCGAGACCGAGGTGCGATCACGAATGCCGCGTTGCCTGCCAACCCCCATTCGGGCCGAACTTCCGACCAGTCGCGACTGCGTCGCAACAGGTCCTTTTCATCAGATTCGCTGAATCGTTCGGTCCGTTCGATTCGACAAAGCCTGCCTGATTCCTTGACCCAAGTCTTCACGTGAGCGAAGTCGGCCGCGTGAGTCACCGGCACGGAATGAGGATCGAAGAACCGAATTTCATCCGTCGTCGTGTTATGGACTGCCGCCATAAAAAATGTGTCATCGGGAATGTGAATTCCTCGCTCACCCAGGCCAGTTCGTACGTGCGGGGAATTCAGCAGGGCGACCGCAGCCCTGGCGTTGGGCTCACCCGAATGTCCTCCGCATGCTCCGCAATCAAGTCCCGCTTTATAGGGGTTATTGACGACATCACAAACATGGCCACACAACGCGACGATCCGCCCGAAATGATTCGTGAGGCCCAGGTTTCGTAGAATTCCTTGCGCCAGATCGATCTGTGCAGAGCCTGGAATCCCCGCAGACCCTATGCCATTAATTTCCGGCCCCAGGGATTCGATAAGTTTTGAAGGAATGCCATCCGTATCTCCATTGGCAACCGGTGGAACAAGTCCAAATGAAGTTGTCAGAAGTTTTGCAAAATAGGCCAGTCCAAGGGACTCGACAAATGAGAAGCAGGAAACTGCAGAAGTCTGAAATGACTTCCATGACTTTCGCGACATCCGGATCGTTTTGCGGTCAACGGAGGCTCGCGAAGCGACCTGTTCATTCGCATGACGCAATGACTCGTGGATGCGAAAGCCTGGTTTCAGCAGGACGGGGCACTGTGCCGATCCAGCGGTTTCAGAGAACGGAACATACTCGAGCGCTAAACCAAAGAAACCTGCGAAGCCAAACGTCTCGATCTCATCACTACACGACTCAAGGTGACGCCGCATCACTTCGGATCTGACATCGATACAAAAGACCATTTGCAGCGTCTTTCGTTTCTTCTCCGCGGCTGATTCAGACTGGTTCAAGAGTTTCTGGCAAAGCTCTGCCTGATAAGACTTTTCCATCGCAACTTGCAGGAGATAACGGACCAGAACATCCCTTCCCGGAGCAGGTAATGCCGTTTCGGCAAACTCAGCCTGGGCTGGACAAAGTCGAAGATCTTGCGGAATTCCGGGCACTGACTTCAGAGCCACGTCATACGCCAGTCGAATTGCAATCAGTCCGATCAGGTCTTCGTTTCGCTCGTCGTTGAACGCGGCTTCTCGAACTCGATATTTGACGAACGAAGTCCAGCCGGCGATCGAGAACAACTCGCACAGCAGAAACTGTCGCCAGCAAGACTGGGGAATTTCGAGTGCTTCCAGCATTAGTGGAATCGCGTCTTTTGCTTTGGCGGGCATTTGACCGACGAAAGCCCGAAAACCTGTCAGGCCTAACAGATCCATTCGCCAGCCGATTTGCGCTGCCGCGTGCCAGGCTTCGTAGAGGGACAGCCCGCGCCAGGGACTTGCCCAGATCGCCTGGCCCTGATCGAAATGAGCGGCACAATGCCGGGAAATGTCATTGATGATGTGGCTGGACCAATGACTTCCAAGTTGTCGGTCAACAGCGCCCGCCACCGTGAAGAATCTCGATTCCAATGCCTGGGTTGCCTCTGATTGCGCCTCGATTTCGTCGAACAACCTGGTCAGGTCAAAGCCTTCGTAAAGCTCTGGATATTCTTCCTGGCATTGAGCGAAAGCGAGTTCGATCTGATTTTGCGATAAACGACCTTGTTCAATCAATGACCGGAAATAATCTTTCGGCATCAAGAGACGACAATCGCGAACGCTGCTGAGTGTCTGCTGAGCATCAAGAAACTTTTGATCCGAGAGGCCCATATAAGGGTTGACTGCCACGTAATCATTCAGCGGCCAGACTGGCGACAAGATCCGTTCGATATCGGCAAGGATCTCAGTAAACGAGGTGTCAGCGACATCTCTCTGATCAGAGTTCATGTTCGGTAATTCCAACACATCGAGATCCCGAGGAGGTTTTTCAGTTGCAATGGCGGTGGTCACGGATCGGTTCCAGGCGTTACGAGGAAACAGAGGGTCTTTTTCGCCGCAGGATTTCCATTATTGAGCAGGAGCAGACTGTCCCCAGAAGCGAGCCGTCAGACGTCGCGCGGGGATGTCCAGGTACAATCCATTCATCGCGTGAACATAAAGCGCCCGGACGAGGGGCAGTTCCGTCAGCGGAATAAAGATCGACTGCAGAATGCAGATGAAACCGAATCCCAATGCGACCAGCCCGAATACAAGAGTGTCCATCGACGATGGTGGCGTGGAAAGATGCGGAACGGTCTCCGCAAGAATGTTGTTCATGACGAGAAAAGCTGCGTAATAACTGAAGGTGACGAGAGCACCAGCAAACAGGCTTCGGACAGCCACTCGCCACGAACCGATTGAAAAACTGTTCCAAAGCATTTGGATCAGCGCGATGTTAAGAACGACTCCCAAGACTGCCGCACCAGACTTGGTCTGCTGATCGATATGCATCAGCCATACGGGAGCGGCGCACAGTCCTATTGCAACCGCGGTCGCGATGGGAAGAACAACCAGTCGGCGGAGCAACGTTGGTGCAGGACCTGAATCGGTTCGCAGTCTCGCTGCCGACTCCAATACACTCCCGCAACTCAGAAACGAGTAAGCCTTGTAGAGCGAGTGTGCCACGATGTGCAGCATGGCAGCGGAGTAGGCACCCAGCCCACACTGTAACATCATAAAACCCATCTGCGCTATTGTGGAATAGGCGAGGGAGCGTTTGATACTTGTCTGTGTCAGCATCACCACGCTGCCAAACAGAGCGGTAAAGCCTCCGACGAGTGCGAGAAGATCGAGTGCCGGACGTGAGTGCGAGATCAGGGGACTCAACCGAATCACCAGAAAACCGCCGGCATTAATGATCCCAGCGTGCATTAGAGCAGAAACAGGGGTGGGGGTTTCCATCGTGTCAGGGAGCCAGGTGTGGAACGGAAACTGCGCGGACTTGGAGAGTGCCCCAAGTGCCAGGAAGACTCCAATCAGCGTCACCAGCAATGTTGTCTCATTCGCACTCTCTTTCATCACCGCAAAGAGATCCGTGTACTCGGAGCTTCCGAATTGCCAGAAAGTGAGGCCCAATGCAAAGAGCAGCATCAGGTCACCGAGTCGGCTGACGAGAAATTTCTTACGAGCGGCCCAGATGGCCCACGACCGATCTGGGTAGTGCGTCAAAAGCTGGTGAAGACCAAAACTTGTCAGCATCCACGCCGCAGTGAACATCACCAGATTCCGCGAGATGACCATCAGCATCACGGCACCCAGTGTGAAGGAAATCCAGCGTAGAAAACGACCCTGGGTTGCCTCTCCATCCAGATATCGCAGTGAATAACGCGAAATCACCAGTCCGATAAAACTAATCAGAGTCAACATGACGATCGCCACGCGATCAATATAGATTCCCAACCCGATTGGAACTGGCCAACTCATTTTGAAATAAACGACATCGAGTGGCCCGTTCAATGCCAGCAGCACGGCCGTCGCAATTGAAAGGCAACAGGCTGAATACGCAATTGTCATGATGAGATTGCGAATCACGACAACGTGGCGATTTGCCCAGATGTCAGGAATGAGTCCCACCGCAAAAAGAAGAAGAGGCGATATGGCTGGCAAAATGGAAAATACATTTGTCATGAAAGATTTCTCACAGTCAGTCGGCGTTGGCAGGCTTAGTTTTCTGCAATCGAGTTGTCTTTGCGTAACGGATGCAGCATCTCGCTGCTTGTCACGCGTTTTCGCGAGTTCTCTCGCACGTTCATCTGATCATCCGGCGATTGGGTAACTCTCTGGAAATCCAGAATGAAGCCGGTGGCAAACAGAAGAGCAACAAGCCAGGAGGGAGTTTGATAACCGGGCCAGCGTCGAAACATTTCTTTAACCTTTCAAACAATTGCAGTACTAAAAATCGGGGTCATTTGCAGGATCGAAATCGTTTTCATCGCTCTTGATCCTGAACGGATGTCCGGTTTCTGAGATTCTTGCTGTTATGCGATCCATGTTACGCGAACGAAGTTTCGTGTATTTGTATTCCCGTATCGAATTGAACGCAAGGGAAAATCAAAGAAAAACGATTTTTGTTCGGATTTTCGCACGGAAATCAGGATGTGGGAGCCCCGTGAAGGATTGAGAACGCACCCGCCCCACCACACCCACGGGGGTGGTTAACGGGCCTTTGCCCTAGGAATTGGCATAGAATCGTGTGTCGGCGAATGATCGTTCGGGCTGGGGTCACCCGAAAAGATATGCGACTACTTGACAGTCCTCTTTCAAGTAGTCGCCACGTACAAAACGAGAAGGTGGCAGAATGTCACCACAAAGGACACCAAGGTCACGAAGATGGATTTTGGATTCCTCTTCAAATTAATAACTCAAATTTGAAGGATCGTAATACGAAGTTAGTTCTCTGATTCCTTCGTCGTACTGACGTTTGATTTCTTTGCGCGGCGCAAAGAATTTCCGGGGCGCCTCAGGCATGGCCTGACGAAACGAAGATAAATGTGTTCTCACACGAAGGCACGGAGCCACGAAGGGAAGAATTTGATTATTTATCTTCTTCGTGACTTCGTGCCTTCGTGTGAAACATCTTTTCTTACGAACACAAATGCGGTGAATGGATTCGTCAATTTGCTCATGAGATTAAACGAAACCAAATTGCCTCAAAGCACTCAAATTTGGTCCGTTTCATCACGCCCGCTCAGTCCTCCCAAGATGGGTTGCGGGCAAAGCCCGCGCTGTGTCCTTCGTGGTGGAATTATGAATTGGCACGGAGTTTTGTGTCGGCGAATGATAGTTGGTGCCGGGGCGAAGACCGGATCGCCAACGCACGAGGGAGGTGGAGTGTCGTCGAATCAACGGCATCATGCTCAGAAATATCCGTCTCGCTTTTTCAGCTCCATCGAACCAGCCTCGTCGTGGTCGATGACCCGGCCTTGCCGCTCGGAGTTCGTCGCGACGAGCATTTCTTCAATGATCTCTGGCAGCGTGGTCGCGTTACTCTCGATCGCACCGGTGAGTGGATAGCAGCCGAGCGTCCGGAATCGCACCCGTTTCATCATCGGCTTTTCATCTGGCAGTAACCGCATCCGCTCGTCGTCGACCATAATCAGAGTTCCATCGCGGTCGACGACCGGGCGAGTGTCGGCAAAATAAAGTGGCACAATGGGAATGTTTTCCAGGTGGATGTATTGCCAGACGTCCAGTTCGGTCCAGTTGCTGAGCGGGAACACACGGATACTTTCACCCTTGTTCACTTTGCTGTTGAAAAGGTTCCACAGCTCCGGCCGCTGGTTTTTCGGGTCCCACTGGTGCTGGCGGTCACGGAAGCTGTAGACACGTTCTTTCGCCCGACTCTTCTCTTCATCGCGCCGGGCACCGCCAAACGCCGCGTCGAACTGGTAATGGTTGAGCGCTTGCTTCAGCGCCACGGTTTTCATGATATCGGTGTGAGTTTTCGATCCGTGATCGAAGGGATTAATGTTTTGCGCCTGCCCTTCGGGGTTGATCCAGACCCTTAAGTCGAGCCCCTGTTCGCGACAGAACCGATCGCGGAACTCATACATCTCGCGGAACTCCCAGGTCGTATCGACATGCAGCAGCGGAAAAGGGATTCGTCCAGGATAGAACGCCTTCTGCGCCAGCCGCAGCATGACGGTGGAGTCCTTACCGATAGAATAGAACAACACCGGGCGTTCGAACTCAGCGGCGACCTCACGAATGATGTGAATGCTCTCGGCCTCAAGGGCTTTCAAGTGGGCCAGTTTGTAATTAACGTGTTCGCTCATTCCCACTCCCAATTGAATTATGGATTGCACCACGCGCAATACCGTTGTGAGGCGGATTTCATGCCGTCAGACCGTTCCCGTCGCTCGCTGAATGAGCATGAAACACAGCCGTAGATTTCTTCAGAAACCAGTTCCGTCGGAAGATTGCAGTACTCGCACTGTAATCCCTTTTCAAAACGAACAATGCCCCATCCCGGCGTATTACAGGATGGGCATTCCGTTGC
>JBAXBD010000112.1:0-12185 GCA_037142165.1 Schlesneria sp.
GCATGGAGCTTTCCCGCACACGACGATCGATCCGATCGTGCAGGCGGCTCATTTGGTCGTTGATCTGCAAACTCTGGTCAGCCGCGAAAACAGCCCGTTTGAGCCTGCCGTCGTGACGGTTGGGTCAATTCATGGGGGTACGAAACACAACATCATTGGCGACAACTGTCGATTGCAGTTGACGGTCAGAAGTTATTCGCCGGAAGTTCGTGAGAAGCTGATCGAAGGGATCAAACGTAAAGCAAAAGCAGCGGCCGCCAGCGCAGGTGCAGCCGAACCGACGATCGAATTGTCCGACTGGACCCCGGCCACAAAGAATGACGCGGACCTGGTCGAACGAGTTGTTCCCACGTTTCGGCGGGTCCTGGGCGAAGACAACGTCATTCCGGTGGAACCATCTATGGGGGGCGAAGACTTTTCGCAATATGGACTGGCGGGTGTCCCGATCTTCATGTTTCGGCTTGGTTCCGTTAACGCGAACCGTCTTCAGGAAATGAAGAAGGAGGGAAAAACACCTCCTTCGCTCCATTCGCCGTTTTATTATCCCGATGCCAGCGAAACGATTACAACCGGAGTCACCGCCATGTCTGCGGCCGTGATCGATCTATTGAAAAAGAATTAGTCTGGAGCAAATCCCGGTGGAAGTTCCAACGACCAGACCTCGTTGCTTAGCGGTTGAGCGTGACCACCCGCGATCCATAGCTTGTCCTTAAAGACGTAAGCGGAATGTTCATGGCGTTCTTTCCAGATGACGTTGGACTTCAGTTGCTTCCAGTCTCGTCCATCTTTTGAATACCAGACGTCGCCCCAGTTCTTGGAGGGATTGTTCGACCAGCCGCCGAGCACCCACATCCGGTCGCGATATGTCACGGACGAGAACCAGAGGCGTGGCGACCATTCCGCGTGTTCCGTCACCTGCGTCCACGTTTTTCCGTCACTGGAAGACCAGACATCGTTTTTTGATTCGTAATGTGGAACGTAGTTTCCACCACCCAACGCATAGATCTTATCGTTGAGGACGACGGCCTGGTGGTAGGCTCGCGGAGACCAACCTGCGGATTCGGTTTCCAGACGCCATTCCTTGCCGTCGACCGACGACCAGACATCGTTTTTCAGACTCTTCTCGTCACCGAAATAGTAATTCTCGGTCCCTCCAAGAATCCACATCCGTCCGTGAAATTCAACGATCGCAGCAGCAATACGGGGACTCCAACCCGCATTCGAAATTCGATCCCAGTTGGCACCATCAATTGATGACCAGACTTCGTTTGTGGCACCGTGGCCGGCCAGCCGACCATTAGTCCACCCTCCCATAAACCACATCTGGTCATGAAACGCGATCGTCATTGGAAGATCGCTGTACCTCCAAGGCGCCTCCTGCGTCACCAGTCTCCAGTTCTTGCCGTCAGAAGAACTCCACGCGTCGCGTGGAGGCGATTGAAACGAATCGTACCAGCCGCCGAAAATCCACATTCGGTCGTGAAAGGCCAACTCACCGCTCGAATCACGTGCTCGCCATTCGGCATTGGGCGTGACCTTGACCCAATCAGGACCAATATTTTGCGCGAAGAGTGGTAACGAATTCCGCAATAACGAGATGAAAACGAATGCCATCAGCGAGCGAAACAACATTCATTCAATCCTTTTCATGTCCGTTACACCAAAACCGGTCTGATGATAATCCAAATGCCATTTGAATCGCGACCAAAAAAACAAACGTCGCCTTCAGCCGGGGACGCTGGGGCGACGTTGTTTGAAGATATCAGATCGGCAATTCGTGACGCGAGCTAGAATTCGCCGAGTGGATTCCCATCGGCGATCTGAGCAAGACGCTGACGCGTGACCGAGTCGATGTTTTCACTGATGAAGCGGACCGTTCCGTCAGCCAGAAGTACCTGTGCCCCACCTGTATGCATGCTGCCAATCGTCCCCCATTCACCGAGCTTTCCTGCCGGATTTGCAACACTCCATGGGGTCCCTGGTCCCCACCCGCAGCATGCCCAGTCATTAATCTTGCGCTGGCCATTCAGATTCCAGAACTGGACTCCGTTGCCCACGTGCTGAGCACAGGCCCACGAGCCAGTTTCGCCGTCATAAATGTTCAACGTCGTTTCAGCGACGGCGACGGTGTTGCTTGATCCATCACTCAGATCCCTCATTGAGCAGTTGGACATTGCGCCGAACATCGAACGTGTGTACTGAGGTTCGTTGACCCACAGCGAATAGCCCTGCCCGCTATAAGTGCTGAAGCCATAGTTCGATTTGTAGCTATTCACACCTGCTACGCAGCCGTAGTTCCCGTCAAATCCACCGTGAAATTGCTTGCCGCTGTCTGACGGACACAACAGGGCAATCAGCTTCGTGTTGCCTGCAGCAGCATTCGCAGCCGGAACAGTACCCCCGCCAGACAAAGGTAAGGAAGTACCATTCAACCAGCTCCCCATGGCCGCTGAACTATTAATGGTATTGAACAAGGGTGCCTGATCGAAATAGGGGAGCAGACAAACCCATCCCGTTGAATTCTTGATCTCCTTCAAATTATTTCCATTCGAAGGATTGGCAACCGAAGCGCTGAAGCTGGTTGAATACGGAAAACAATTTCCAACATCGTGATAATTGTGCAGCGCCAACCCAATCTGTTTCAGGTTGTTCTTACATTGTGTACGCCTCGCGGATTCGCGTGCTTGTTGCACGGCTGGAAGCAACAAAGCAATCAAGACCGCAATGATCGCGATCACGACGAGTAACTCGATCAGCGTGAAAGCGCTGAAACGACGGGACGGTTTCGAAGGAATTCGAACGTAACTTGGCATAAAACTTCTCCACAAAAGACCTGAAATCAAAACGAAACAGAGGGTACGTCTCTGCAATAGACACACTTCATGGACCAAACGAAAAGCGAAAGTCTACTTCTTCGTTGCCGAAGAAATCTTAAATTCAATATCCTTCTTACCCGATTCAGGAATATCGACGCGGCGCATGATTGCAGCCATTTTTTCGGCGTCAGGCTTACTCCACATCGGTGCAATTAACTCTTTGGCGTTCACCATTGCTGGTGAATCGCCATCACCAAGTGGGCTTCCATCCGGTTTCACTAACTTCGAGAAGGTGATCAGGTAAGAGCCAGGAGTAATCCCCTCTTTGTTCGTCCAGTGCATCACGGTGAACGTGCCATCGTCCTTGCTTACGGCCCAAGCGCCACCGACGCTTTTCGTTTCATTAATCGGTGTCAGACTGATACGAATTCCGCCCGTTGGACGGCCGTCCAATTTTATTGTGCCGGATGCAGGGACAATCTTTTCGACAGCACCTTTGACGGTTCCGCCACAACCAGGAATCAGACTTAATACGAGCAACGAAGCAATGGGCCACAAGCCCCGGTGAATGATCCCCACAACTCGAATCCTCAACAAAAAAGTTATTAATGGAAGATGGCACACGTACGGCAAGCAGCCAAAATGCGAGTGCCTCTTATCGTTGCATTTCATTCGGAGGCTGCAAGAAGTCGCTTATTGAATTCGCAAATATCGAGTACGCAACTGCCGTTCCTCAGTTGACTGAAGGAAGGAAGCGGATGAAGGGGGACGCCCAATAGCGCGACAGTGATGCCGCAAAAGGGGGAGAATGGCGGAGGAACGAGATCGAATAACTAAGCGATTTCAAATAACTTATGGCAATTGTTAAGACTCGGCTTCTAATAACCGAAGCCACTTCGAATCGCGAACTGCGAAGTTTAATTCCGATCTTTGATGCACATGAAGCCAGCCTGATATGTTAACTTCTTGAGCAAGCGAGGGGCTTTTCACAAGATTGGTGAATGTTCATTCTGCGGTAATCGAAGGAATCAAATGATTTTGTCCTTCGATCGCGAGCCAGAGACGGTCGCACGCAACATTTTCAAGCTGGATTGTGATTCCAGAGGGCCATCGAATTCCGATCTGCTTCAGGCGTTCGCATTGTCCAACCCCGATCTGGATCGTTCGTTCGCTGCTCGATTCGTATCCGTCACCGGCCGTTAACTGGCAAGCTCGTTCGTCTCCGTCAGTCACCATAACACGAATCTTGGTGCCAATTGCATCTCGGCTGCTTTGCGTCCCGATCAGTTTCAGTCGAAACGAGTGGTTCGTCGATACCGTCTTGTTTTCTGCCAACAGAACGGGCCGTTCGAGATCGGTGGCAACAAAGTCGCACTGGCCATCACGGTTCCAGTCGAGGAGTGCCAATCCGCGTGCTAAACGTAATTCTTGAAACAGTGGTCCAACATCCTGGGCGAAAAGTTCCGTAAATCTCGCTGCCGGTTGACCGCGAAAAAATTGAGCTTTCATCCGAAAAGGCTCATTGACGAATTCATCGATATGACCGTTGGCCACCACCAGGTCAAACCAACCGTCACGGTCTGCGTCGAGAAATTGGGTACCGAAACCAAGTGGATCAAAACTCGGCTCGCGCAGGCCGGCAATCTGAGTTTGATCCTGGTAAATCCCGCCCGGTTGAGACAGGTAAAGCGTGTTGGATTCCCGAGCAAAATTGGTCACAAACAAATCGGGCTGCCCATCGCGGTTGATATCGGCGCTGGCAACACCCATGCAGGCTTGCGCCAACCCGTTCACATCGAGCGCCACTCCGCGTAGAAAGGCTTCATCTCGGAACTTCGGCGGTTTTCCAGGTCCGGCGGTTTCATTGATCAAGAGAAAATTTGCTGCCATATCGTTGGCAACGAATACGTCAAGCTGATCATCATCGTTAAAATCAGCGACGACAAGACCCAGTCCCATTCCCTGCGGAAGATCGAGACCCGCTTCGGTTTGCAATTCCTGGAATCGTCCGTCCCCCAAGTTGACACAAACCGTATCGGTCGCGGGATCAAACATTGTCGGTCGGCACACGATCGGACGTTGATGTTCGTCATAACAGGTGGCAGTCAGCACCTCCTTCCCCTGGCAATAGTTGACATCAAAGAGCTCTGGTAGTCCGTCGCCATTGAGATCGGCGATGGCACAACTGACCGTCCAGGCAGATTGTTTCAATCCTGCCTCATCGGTGACGTCAGAAAAAGAGCCGTCACCATTGTTACGGTAAAGTCGATTACGGCCGAAATTGGCGACATAGATATCGGGAAAGCCATCGTTGTTAAAATCCCCCGATGCGACGCCGTGGGAATAAGTCGTTTCATAAATTCCAGCGGATTTCGTGACCACCACAAAGCGTTGACCGGATTGGTTGCGATAGAGGGCATCGCTGGGCCCGTCTTCCGATTCCAGTGGAAGATGTTTCCCTTGTGGAAAATAGAGATCAGGCCAGCCGTCCAGGTCATAATCGAGCACGGCGACGCCTGCACCCATGGTTTCGTAAATCTTGTGCCCGCTTTTTTGTGAGGTCGTGTTCACATATTGAAAATTCAAACCCGTTGTTTCCCCCAGGTCTTCGAATCGAATTGTTGACGCCTCATTCTGCGAAACAACCTGTTTTTTGACTTGGCTGGATTTGAAATGCGACCATTCGGGCAGCGGATATTTCTGCAATTCACTGTTCTCGACCGGAAGGCTGCCAGGTATCGTGCGCGGGACGCTGGAATGAAGCCGTGATTTGAGGCGTTCTCGACGACTGGTCATCTCCTCGTTTTGAAACGGACCGGTCTGATCGCGAACGACACACCAGGCCCAGGCTTCCCAAAATCGCCCCGTGGCTTCAAGTTCATCAATCATTGGCTCGACCCATTCGTCGGCTCGCGGCTCACTCATTCGGGAGCTGAGATCGATGATCCTTTGAAGCCGACGTGCTCGCTCGGTAAATGCGTTACCAAGTTCTAACATCCGTTGCGATTTCAGTACTTGACCCATCAGCATATTGGCAGACAGGTTTTCGGGTTCACGAACGAGTGCCTCGTACAGACATCGGACTGCGGACTCGGCCGATTCATGGGTTTGCAACCATTTGCCACGCGCAAGCCAGATGCGAGCATCCTTTTCGGCCTGTGGGGGAAGTCGTGAATTCCAGTCGAGAAATTCGTCCGGTTCAAAGTCGGCATCGAGTTCCCCGAGGATACTTTGAGCTTCCAGGTCATCGGGTTGGACATCTGTAATTTCGAGCAGATATTTTTTTGCGGTCGGGACCTGATTCCGATCGAGCTCATTCATTGCGAATGGGATCAGGGGCGACTTGTCCGATGGGTCGGCCTGCAGCATCAGTTTCAACCGTTCCGGGTTGTCGAGGCTGGGATTAACGGATGACAGAACGATCAGATCGTCTCGCGTAAACGCGTTTCGTTTCAAGAGCTCCAACAAGCATTTTACGACGTCCGCACGATGTCCCGTCACTCCGAAAATCTGCGCCAGCAGACGGTAAGGCTCAGGAGACTGCGGACGAAATTCTGCGCTCAGACGAAGTGCTTTAATGGCCGGTTGAATTTGATTTCGCGTCATCCACTGGCTGGCAAGTTGAAGGCCAAGCTTTCCTGCATCGTCCGGTTCAAGCCGTCCGTAGGTTTCCAGTGCTTCATTTGATCGCTGAAAATCTCCTTTTCGACAGGCCACATCCGCCAGCAATTTCCAGGCAGATCCGAAATCAGGCTCAGCCTTCACGGCGCTTTCGAGGGCAATAACCCCCTTCGTCAAATCGCGTTGATCAATTGCTTGACGAGCTTCTTCCAACCATTGATCAGCGGTCTTGTTTTGCCACAACCAGAAGTACGAGACGAAAAATGCAGAAATCAATCCGCCGACGACTAAGTAACGGAACACGCTAGACCGGAGGCTGGACGACCTGGTCGTCGATGTAACAGGGACAGTTTTCATGGTGCGAGCGTAAAACAGGCACGAGCAGAATACAATACGTTCGGAAAACCGACACTGTTACCCACGGTTATCTCAGTATCGGCATGGGCATAGGCAGGTTTCCCACCTTCGTGGCTTCGATCGTGATCAGTACCAATTTAAAACCTGGTGTGCGGGATCTGGGATCAACGAAACGAGGGACCAGAATATTGCATTCAGGGTAGTACATCGCCGCGTTCCCCGGTCGGATTTTTTCGAACGGCGTGGCAATGATGTTTGTCATTTCGCCCGTCCCGCTGCGAACTGTCACCTTTTGACCCGGTAGCAGACGGAAACGAACAAGATCATCGGGATGAATCAGGATGACGAATCGGCCTTCAATGCCTCGATAGAGATCGTAGTCCTCATACACGACCGTATTGAACTGCCCTTCACTTCGAATCGTCATCATACGCAGTTCGTTTGGACCACCAACAAGGTCTGGAAGATCATGGACCCGCAACTGGGCCTTGCCGTTTTTTGTTGGAAATTCCGGCGTATGAAACGTCCGTCCGTCCAGTTGAAATTCTTTCTTCGTCGCACCGATGTCTTTGATCTTTTCGAAACCTGGAACGACCTTGGCAATCGCTTCGCGAATTCGATTAGTGTTTCGCATCGATTCCCAATCGATTGGTCCTTTGTTACCCAGCACGCCACTGGCGATTGTCGCAATGACTTCGATTTCGCTTTTCGGCCCGACATGCCTTGATGGCCCGCCATCACTTAAGCGGATGTAGTTGAACATCGATTCCTGAGTCGTCGCCTGCGGCTCTTCATCGCGGGCCAGCACCGGCAGAATGATCGTCTCTTTGGCCAATCCGTGCGCATGTCCGGTATTCAGTGTGGTGTTGAGATGAACAAGCAGATCTAACTCACCGAGCGCCTTTTCTGCGAATGTGGAATCGGGATTCGATCCATACAGGTTACCACCGAGACAGAAGCCGAACTTCAATTCTTTACGACTGGCCGCCTCCATGCAGGCGAGCGTATCCAGCCCGGCGGTCGTTGGAAGCTTTAATCCAAAGTTCGTCTCTAACCGTTCAAAGATCGCCTCTTTGAGCTGAGGAGTGACCCCCATCGAACCGATTCCCTGGACGTTGGAATGGCCTCGAATCGGCAACAGCCCGGCGTTAGGTCGTCCGACCATGCCCCGCAGAAGCGCAAGATTCGCGATCGCTTCGACGTTTTCGACACCGTAAGTATGGTGGGTGATTCCCATGGTCCAGGTGAATACGACGTTTTCGGCATTCGCATACCGCGTGGCGATCGCCTGAATGGCTTCGGCATCAACACCCGATTTGCGGTAAATCTCGTTCCACTCGATGCTGGCAAGTTGCGCCTTCAGCTCTGGCCAGTGATCGCAGTAGGTTTCCAGGTAATGCACGTCATGGGCGTTCATTTCCACGATCCGCTTGGCGATTCCTGTCAGCAGAGCCAGGTCCCCGCCAATATGCGGCTGAACATACAAGGATGCGATTTTGGTTCCGAACAACAGGCTGATGGGATCACTCGGTACGCTGAAAGTGACCAACCCGGTTTCCACAATCGGGTTGATCACGACAACGTGTCCCCCTTTTCGGCGGAGGTTTTTCAGTGTCGACATCAGACGGGGATGATTACTGGCAGGGTTCCCCCCGATGATGAAGACAAGGTCCGCATGTTCGACGTCTTCGAGCACCAGCGTGGCTGTCCCTGTCCCCAGGACGCTGCCGAGTCCGACGCCACTCGCCTGATGACAGTAGAACGAGCAGTTGTTGACGTTATTGGTTCCAAAGACACGAGCGAAGACTTGCAGCAGGAATCCCGCTTCGTTGGAACTGCGACCGCTGAAATACCAGAACGTTTCGTTCGGCTTCGCCTGTTGTGACGAATCCAAAGTGGTGCTGTCTGACGAGGCGGGTGTCAGTTTCGAGATGATTTTTTTGAACGCATCGTCCCACGAAATCGGCTGATAGTAGTTCTCACCTTTTCGATGAATGACAGGTTGTGTCAGTCGACCGCTGTTTTCGAGTTCGCGTGGTGAGAATGTCTGAAGTTGCGGGATCGAATAGGTTTTAAAGAAGTCGGGCGTCACTGCCCCTTGCATATCCGATACCATCGCTTGCAGCGATTTCTTGCAAACCTCGGGAAACACACCCCGCTCGTTGGCCATCCCTCCCTGTTGGCCACCCATTCCCAGAGCGCAAGTCTTGCACGCGTTTTTTGAACGCATGGCCTTCCATAGTTTCCACAACCCACCTGCTTCTCGCGCCTTGCTGAAGGTGTAACGCACTGCTGGCCAACCACCACCCGTTCGCACTCGTCGCATCGTAGATTGCCTTGGAAAAATGCATCGCTTTGTAACAAACGCCATTGTACGCCGCAGGTCAGGAGTGCTCAACGTTCCCTATTATATCGTTTCACCGCGACTCGAAGAGAAGCGAGTCAACCGGCGGAGATGACAAAGGTTCGAACGAAATCTTGTGCCACTGAATGACCGTCTTCGGTCACTCAGTGTCTTTCAATCGCGAGTTTGCGGTTCGAAGACACTGCGTCGGAGAAGGCTCCAGTGAGGCGTGGCTTCAGGCCAAAGTAGCCGTCTCGCTCCGCCGAGACGATAGCCGAATTGCAGCAGACCTCGACTGGCACTTGAAAGCCTCGATGGATCACAAGGTGATTGGCAATTCGGCTTTCTTCTCGACGGAGCGAGAAGGCGACTTTTGCAGAAATCCTAAAACTTGACTCTATGAGTCAAGTTTCGAGCCTGAAGAAATCCGATGCAGTGGCACGTCGTATCAGTCCCGTTTTGAAAAATCCTAGCGTTGCCATGCAGCGCGACCGAGATTGACTGACTCATCGTCGCCATCGATCGATCAGCTTCGGCACCCAAGAAACTCTTGATCGGCCTCCGACGTTGGCAGCATCGGCCACATGGCCGACGCTGCCAGCGTCGGAACCAGTCGGCAAAAACCGTCCACGTTTTCAGTTCAGCGACAACGACGTTTTTTCATCAGATTTCATCGGTCGAAATCCCTCGCTTTTCCGCCGTGGCTTGCCCAGGCGGGAGCAAATTTGGTGACCAGAAAACTGGTGAGAATCAGATTGCTTTTCATCGTGGTCATGGTGACAATCAACTGAATATCTGATTCATCTGGCGGCGATTCGTCGTGAATTCGTCGATTATTGAAGGATCAAAAACCATTTCAGATAACGGACTCAGCAGTGACAACCCTTGAAACGACTGCAGTTGTACCCGACGACCGACGACTGTTTTTGCAGCTTCCTCAGAATGTTTCACCGGGCGAACACCGTATCCGAATTGAAATTGATCCTCTTCGGGAGTCCCAAGACAACGTCGTGACCCCAGTGGCATGGGACGGCGACGTTCTGGTTTACGCTGGTTCGAGTGGATTCACTGTCGATATCAGCCAGTTCATAAATAATGAACGTGACGAGCGAATCCGCAAGATCGTTGACGGCACGTCTCAATGAGAGTTCTTTTCGATACTTCGGTCCTGGTTGCGGCTCACTTGCCGTCGCACGCCGATTATCCAGGATCACGACGCTGGTTGGAACGAGCCAAGCAACACGCATTCGAGTTTGTCATTGCAGCGCATTCACTGATGGAGACGTATTCGGTCCTCACGCGTTTACTTTGACGCCGCGAATCACTCCTTCTGCAGCGTTCCAATTCATCGAAACGAATGTCTTAACAACGGCAGAGATCGTCACGTTGACCGGGGATGATTATCTGGATTTGTTGAGGGGTCTTGGCGCATCGGGAGTTGGCGGCGGGATTGTTTACGATTCCTTGCTGGTCAAGGCGACCGAGTTGGCACACGTCGACGTACTACTGACTTTGAATCTCAAACATTTCCAGCAGCTCTGGCCAACAAATATCGCCAAATTAAGTACGCCGAGCCTACTGACACCCCCTTGAAAACAGGTAAAGCCTTTAAAACCGTCCACATAATCGTCGCAGCGACAACGACGTTTTTTCATCAGATTTCATCGGTCGAAATCCCTCGCTTTTCCGCCGAGGCTTGTCCAGGCAGAAGCAAATTTGGTGACCAGAGAACGCGTCCCCCTTTGATCTCTGTTTTCTTCTGCTTTCCACATTGGCTCGTCCAATTGGCAGCGAATTCGGACCCGCGAAATCGAAGCGTTCGTTTGCCAAACGGAACATGAAAAAGAGGTGTCCTCAATTTCTTCCGTCTCACTTCATTTCGTTCTGCCAAATGGCAGATAGTAGATTTGGTTTATCCATTCTTCGGGTTCAGAGCATTCCGCCACGAGCATAATGTCATCAATGCAGACACCAATCGATGCCAAGTCATCTACGATCAGGACGCCCGAGATCGGAAGTCCTTCGTTCAATCGCGTCCGAACATGCAACGGCATCGTTCGTCCGTCGTGCGTGAGCAAAATGCGGTGATGGTCATTCGCCCAATTCAGAATCTCGCTATCGGCAGCACCAGAATGTCCGATGTCCTGCGCGCGGACAACATCGAAATCCGGATTTCTCAACAGAAGTCCGCGGAGGATCCGCCCATTAAAATCCTCATCGGTGAGGAACTGAAGCATTTGAGTCACGCTTACTTCTTCGAGCGACGCAACAGTCGCTCGCGAATGCCTGCCGGATCATATTGCTTTTCCGTCTCGGCCCGAATCTGCGATGTCTCACACTCGATCTCAGCCAGCCATGAATCGACCTCACTGCGGTTCTGCAGGTAATAGCTGATAACGGCATAGACATCCTGAAGTTTCAAAACTTCAAAATCCTGTGCAATCTGTTCTGCCGTGCAGCCGTTCAAAAACGCTCGAAGGACGCGTTCCAATGGGACTCGTGTTCCCCCTACGCGAATGACGTTATGACTGATTTCGAGTAACGGCGGGCGCTCCGCATGAATTGTCAGTGACATCAGAGGTTTTCCGAAAGTTGAAGCAGAACCGTATCACACCGTTGCGTCCACGCAACTCAAGTCACTCCGACAACATTGGAATGAGTTGAATTGACTCCATTTGGAAACATGTGGGTGAATCTATTTTAGTATACCGATCAACTCAGTTTTGTGAGAGACTTATCATAGAAGTTTGCTGGCACGGATTACCAGCACAAGCCGAAATCTTGTAACAACGAGCACGCATTCCCCATCCCCGCCGTGGTGTTGGAAGGCTTCGAGGTAGGGCGTTTCAATCACCGGAGATTCAGCACTTTCGCGGGCATCGAGACGAGAAACGCGGTGTCACGAATTTTCCGGCATCCCGATCGGCCGCGTGGCCGACGCTGCCAGCGTCGTAACTAATCGGCAAAAACCGTCCACGTTTTCAGTTCAGCGACAACGACGTTTTTTCATCAGATTTCATCGGT
The DNA here is from genome assembly GCA_037142165.1 of Schlesneria sp. Taxonomy (GTDB): domain Bacteria; phylum Planctomycetota; class Planctomycetia; order Planctomycetales; family Planctomycetaceae; genus Schlesneria. The sequence goes on from JBAXBD010000112.1 coordinate 12,163, forward strand.
CGAAATCCCTCGCTTTTCCGCCG
>JBAXBD010000113.1:0-12160 GCA_037142165.1 Schlesneria sp.
AAGCCAGCATTTCCCGTTTTGACCATTCGGGAACGTCCGGCAATGTGGACGGACCTGCAGTTCCGACGACGACTTCGTCGTCGTCATCCCCTCCGAACAGATTTTTCTGGCCTCGCTGCTTATCGCGTTGAATCGACGCGGCACCCTGGACAGCTCGTTCGATGACGGCAAATTGCTGGGCACGTCGACCCCCCAGACAATCGCAGGCTCCTGCTTTGACCAGCAGTTCAAGCACACCTTTAGTCACGTGCTTTGGATCGCAACGTTCGGCAATCGAAAAAATGTCTTTGAACGGACCACCCTTATTTCGCTCAGCCACAATCGCCGAGATCGCCGCTTCGCCGACTCCTTTGATCGCACCCAGACCAAAGGTCAACTGTTCGCCAAGGACCGAGAATTCCACGTCCCCGACATTGATGTCCGGAGGCAGAATATTGATTCCCATGCGACGACAATCGTCAACGTGTTCAACCAGTTTGTCGGTCTCGCCCAATTCGCATGACAACAACGCCGCCATGAATTCGGGAGGATAATGGGCCTTCAGATAGGCCGTCTGGTAAGCGACCGCACCATAAGCTGTACTGTGGCTCTTGTTGAATCCGTACCCGGCGAATTTCTCGATCATGCCAAACAGTTCAACCGCTTTGGCTTCGGCGAGATTATTTTTGCTGGCACCTTCCAGGAATTGTGCCCGGTACTTGGCGATCGTTTCGAGTTTCTTCTTGCTGATCGCCTTGATGCACTGATACGACTGAGGCAGCTCAATGCCTCCCAACCGGTTCAGAATCCGCATGACCTGTTCCTGATAGACCATGACGCCGTAGGTCTCGTCCAGGATCGAGTCGATAATCGGGTGCAGGCGAGGAAGCGGCAGGCGTTTGTGTTTGACGTCGACGTACGTCATCACCATACCCCCTTCCAGAGGGCCGGGACGATAGAGTGCGGACGTCGCGATAATGTCTGCGAATTTGTCTGGCTTCATCTTGGTCAGCAGATCCCGCATCCCGCCGGACTCAAGCTGGAAGATCCCTTTCGTCTCGCCTCGCTGAAGCAGCGCAAAGGTCGGCTTATCATCCAGCGGCAGCTTTACGGGGTCGATATCGACACCGCGATGCTTCTTGACGTTCTTGACCGCCTTATCGAGGATCGTCAGATTGCGAAGACCCAGAAAGTCCATCTTCAGCAGTCCGGCCTTTTCGACCGTCGGACCTTCCCACTGCGTGATGACGTCGGTTTTCCCTGTGATCGTTTGCAGTGGGATATACTGTGAAATCGGTCGATCCGAAACGACGACGCCCGCCGCGTGGGTTCCAGCACTGCGAGCCAATCCTTCGATCTGTTTCGCCAGATCCAGTACCTCGCGAATTTTCGGATCGCTGTTGTAAAGATCCTGCAGTTCGGAGCTCTCTTTGATCGCCTCGTCCAGTGTGATGTTCAACGTCTCAGGGACCATCTTGGCGATGACATCGACGTCTTTTGGTGGAATCGACAATACTCGCGCAACGTCACGAATCGCCGCCTTGGCCTTCAGCGTTCCAAACGTACCGATCTGCGAAACGTTCGCCGAGCCGTATTTCTGCTTGGTATAGTCGATGACCGCCTGACGTCGGTCACGACAGAAGTCGATATCGATATCGGGTGGTTCCGTTCGGCTGGGGTCGAGGAATCGTTCAAACAGCAAGTCATACTCAAGCGGACAGACGTGGCTCAGTCTCAGCACGTACGCCACGATAGCGCCGCATGCTGAACCTCTCGCGCTACATGGAATTCCCTGTTCAACAGCAAACCGCACGAAGTCCCAGACGATCAGAAAATAGCTGGCGTAACCCATCTTCTCGATGACCGAAAGCTCGAAATCCATTCGCTCGCGATGAGCGGCGGTGATACCGTCGGCACCGTACCGGAAGATCATCCCTTCGTCGCACAATTCACGCAGATAGTCGATATCCTTTTTGCCTTCGGGGGGCTGAAAGACCGGGTAGTGCCGCGACTTAAGATCCAGTTGTATATCGACTCGATTCGCGATCTCTTGAGAACGCCTGACAGCGTCTTCGAAACCAGGAAAGGCGTCGTACATTTCCGAAGGAGTGCGGACAAACAACTGGTCAGTGTCCATCTTCATCCGATTGATGTCCGACCGCTCGACTTTTGTATTCACGCAGAGCAGCACATCGTGCATGGCCGCATCGGATTGATTGAGATAGTGAGCGTCATTCGTCGCGACCAGCGGCAATCCCATCCGATTAGCAAGGTCGACCGTCATGTCCATGCACTGCTTCTGAATATCAAAGCCAGCGTTCTGGATTTCCATATACAGGCGGTCGCCGAAAACCTTCGAATACCACGCAACCAGTTTTTCGGCCTCTTCGTCGCGACCACCCAGCAGCATTTGTGACAGTTCACCAGCGGCACAACCCGACAGCAGGATCAGCCCTTCGCTGTGTGCTTCGAGAATTTCCTTGTCGATTCGAGGCCGATGATAAAAACCTTCGAGGAATGCGGCAGAAGAAAGTTTGACCAGATTTTGAAAACCGGCCGCATTCATCGCGAGCAGCGTCAGGTGATAGCAGGCCTCTTTGACGCGTGAAGCGCCGGATTTATCAAACCGCGAACCGGGTGCGATGTACGCTTCCAGACCCAGAATGGGATTGATGCTTGCGCCACGACATTCGTTGTAGAACTCAAGCGCACCGTAAAGGTTGCCATGGTCGGTGATCGCGAGGGAATTCATCCCTGCGTCTTTCACCTTCTTGACCACCTGATCAATCCGGTTCGCCCCATCGAGCAAGCTGTAATGAGTATGGCAGTGCAGGTGAGCAAATGGCTGTGCCTGGTTGACCGAAATGGAATCAATGGCAGCATCGGACATAACCGGAATCCCTTCCGCTAAGCGGACTGTCAATCAGCAAGATCCACCACGCGGCCATTCTTCTGGGAGTTAGCGGTGGGTAGAATTATTCGCACAAGGGATTGTAACGCACAGAGTCGGGGACTCAATCCACTGGTCCCGATGTCGGCAGCATCGGCCACTTGATAGACGTTGCCAGCGTCGGAACTAATCAGCAAAACCATCCAGCTATCCAATTTATTGGAAGATTTGTCCTATCGCGAATATTGGCAGGTGCGTCGCACTTTTCGTAGTCGCCACTTGAAATCATCAATTGGACACGATCCAATTCCCGTATCCCATTGGAGTCGTTTTGTCTCTGGCTCCTTGCGTCTGTTCGGCTGGCCCCTCTGTGGAGCTTCTCATGTCTCGACGCGTATTGATTGCCGCTTGGATTGTGTCCGCTTTGATCCAGGCGAAAGTCCCGCTGTTCGCTCAAGAAAAGACGACAACGGCACCGCACGCGGTCGCCCGTTCGGGTGGAAAACCGGGTATGGCACTCGGTCGATTAGCAGCCAGCAAGCCGGTCTTCTTTCTTGCGTCGAACGGATGGCAGAAGCCACAACCGGGAAGCACGAATAAAACAGAACAGCTATGGGCCGAAGAATCGGTCCAGCAATTCTTCCAGCAATTGAGTGACGAAATCCAGGCAACGCTTAAGCACAAGGCGGAAGGTGACAAAGCCCTCTCGCAGCTCGCTTCGACATTTCCGGTCATCTTGAAAGCGGCGATTAAACATCCTCTGGCGATTTCCCTGAATAGTTTCACTACTGATACGGAGCCGGAAATTAACCTTGCCTTGGTCATTGATACCGAGTCGGATGCAGCTCAAGTTCGAGAGGCATTCGAGAAAATAATCAAACTGGCTCCTCCGTCCGGCCCCGAACAGTTGCTGGAAGAGATAATCGAAGGAACGAAATTCTTTCATATGCGAGGGGACGGAAGCAAACAAAATGCAAAGCTGATACCCCGATTCGGAATGCTCGATTCGTACCTGATTTTCACGATGGGTCCGAAGACGACAGCCGATGTCATCAAGAGCATTCGCAGCACAGAGAAATCACCAGTGTGGTTGGAAGCAATGCTGTCCGATGCGAAGGTTGATCGGCCCTCACTTGCCGTGCACGTTGATGTCAATGCCATCTTAATGACCATTGACTCGTTAATTGCTGATCCCCAGGTGCGAGCAGTACTCGATGAGACAGGTGTGATGGCCGTCAAGCGAATCACGTCCGTATCCGGTCTGGATTCCGTCGGCACCGCCAGCAAGTTCGTCATTGAAACATCAGGAACTCCCAAGGGGGCCTTGGCGTTTTTTCCTGTTAAGCCACTTTCGCCTCAAGATTTAAAAGGGATTCCCGCTAATCCTGCAAACGCAACAGCGATTCGGTTTGACTTGAAGCAAGCTGTCGAAGGGGTTCTGAAAATTGTCGACAAGGCCGACCCGATGCCTCGACAGCAGTTCAATCAGTTCGACCTTCAATCCGAACAGATGCTCGGTTTTTCGATCAAAGGCGATCTGCTTGAGGCGTTTGGCGATGTCTGGTGCTGGTACGTCTCGGGCAGCGAAGCGGGAGGGGGTTTTGTGCCGGGACTGGTCGTGTCGGCGACCGTCCGTGACGTCCAGAAACTGACAAAGGTTCAGGATGCGGTCGTCACACGCGCGAAAGAGACATTGAAAAGAATGGGTCCCCAATCGCCCGCGAGTTTGCACGAATTCACCGCTCGACAAGTGAAGGGGTATCGAGTTCAGCTTAACAACCTGCCTGTTCCCGTCGCTCCCGCCTGGGTGATCACCAAGGATCAGTTTGTTCTGGGGGTATCACCACAGTTGGTGACGGCACATTTGACTTCGGCATCGGCGACGACTTCTCTGGCAGACAATCCGGACATTCAGGCCGCATTCAAACGGAATCCGAAATCGGTCATGGTTTCGTATCACGACCCTCGGCCTGATATTCAAGGTTTGTATACGTTGTTCAATATGTTCTCGCCGGTGTTGCTGGGGCAATTGCAGCAGCAAGGAATCGAATTCAATTTTCCCCCATTGCCGCCGTATTCAGACATTGATCCACATCTGGGCCCGAATATCACGACGTTCAGTCGCGAAACGAATGGCTGGAGCAGCGAAAGTCACGCGGTTCTACCGACAATTTCCGCATCTCCCGCGACCGTTGCTGTCGTGATCGCCTTGTTACTACCAGCAGTTCAGCAAGCTCGCGAGGCTGCCAGGCGCACGCAAGCGAAAAACCAACTCAAACAAATCGGATTGGGGATGTTTAACCACGAATCGAAGTATCGTCAATTTCCTCCGCGCGCGGCCCTGAGCAAAAACGGGAAACCGGGACTGAGCTGGCGAGTTAAGATACTGGAGTTCATCGATGAAGATCTTTACAAACAATTTCACATGGATGAAACTTGGGACAGTGAGCACAACAACGCGCTGATTTCTCGGATGCCTGCCATTTATGCGTCTCCGAATGACGATGATCTCACGAAGCAGGGAAAGACTCGCTACATCGTGCTCAAAGGAAAGGGGACGCTGTTCGATGGCGAAAGCGGTCCAAAAATCCGGGATGTTACCGACGGTACGTCAAATACGATTATGGCGGTGGAAGCTCGTGCCGATCATGCGGTGATCTGGACCAAGCCTGACGACCTTGATGTCGACTTTGACGTACCAATCACCGGTCTGGATGATTCTCGAGTCGGCGGATTCCATGCCCTGTTCGCAGACGGTACCGTCCGTTTCCTCTCGACCAATATTGATCGTGCAACACTGAAGGCCCTGTTCACGAAATCGGGTGGCGAGACTGTTGGAGATTTCTAAATATTCGAGTGGACCAGATTTGACTGGCTTGAAATTCGCAATCAGTTCTCGATGCTTTGGTTGTTTGTAGCGAACGAAACCCGAGAGACAACGAAGCAATCGTGGAGAATTTCGATGCCAGCCGTACCTGAGATTTCTCGTCGTGGATTCTTGAAAACTGTTGGTGCCGGGACAATGACCGGCACGTTGACGGGGCTGATGACTCAACAGGCTCGCGCTGCGACGGAGACTTCCAGTGGTAAGTCGCCACAGCGAATTTGTGTTGTCATGTTCGACGGGTTTGGAACGGACTACTACGAGAATTCGTCGATGCCAACCCTGAAAAGTTGGGAAAAGAACGGATTTTACAAGCGGATTCAGGGAGTCATGCCAGCCGTCACCAATACGAACATGGCGGGGATCTGCTGCGGAGTTCACGCGGACGAACACGGTATCACGGGAAACTCTTACTGGGACGCCGACAACGACCGGGAGCTGTTCATGTCGGACAGCAGCCTGCTGACTGCCGCCACGATGTTTCAACGAGCGGGTCGATTCGGTATCCGATCGATGATCGTTGCAGCCAAACAGAAAACGATTCCTCTGATGCGGCAAGGGACGGCACTGGCGATCGGGTCGCAGGAACCACCTGCCGAAATCGTCGAGAGATACGGTAAAGCGCCCGAGATTTATTCGCCTGACGTGAACTATTGGGTCTGGAAAGTGGCGATAGATCTGATCAAGACTCAACCGAAAGTCGGTCTGTTCATGGTCCATACCACGGATTACCCGATGCACAAGTTCGCGTCGGAATCTGTGGAATCACGAGTCCATTTAAAGACGGTCGATCAGTTTCTGGCCGAAGCGGCTGAGGCCGATCCCGACATGGCGTTTATCATCGCTCCCGATCATGGACTGAATTCCAAGTCGACCGTGCTGAATCTGAATAAGACCCTGGCAAGGAAAGAGATCGATATCAAGATCGCCATGTCAGCCGAACGGGATCAGTACCCGAAGCACCACGGCGGTTTCGGAGGAACTGCGTTCATTTATCTCAAGTCGCCCGATGATACCGACCGGGTGATTCGGGCACTTCGCGACGTTGAGGGAATCGAAGAGATTCTGACTCGCGAAGAAGCCGCGAAGAAGTACAAACTGAATCCGTACCGGATCGGCGACCTGTGGGTCACGGCAGTGAAGGATGTGGTGTTTGGTCACTCCAAGGAAGAACGAGAAAAGCTCGCACCCGATTACCGGTCGCACGGCTCTGCGCACGAACTGGACATCCCCGGATTCATCTATCGCTACACGGGGAAACTGCCTCACGAGAGCGAAATCACGACAAACGTTGATCTGTGCAAGTTTTTGTACCGAAGTTAAGGGAGTTGGTTCCTTGGCAAACCCGAAAAGTGATATGCTAAGCTGAAACTTAACTGGAACATCGTGGTGCCACCCAACAGTCCTTTTGAACGTCCCCGCCGGCAGATTGAACGTGAGTTTGGTGTGCCGGTCCCGGGGGAAATCGTACCACCGGAAAGCTGGACTCAAACGGCGGTGAAGAAACTGCCGCCACCGGGTCCGCTCGATTTCAAAACTCTGTTCGGGCGAGAAGCCCCTGTAATGCTCGACATCGGATGTGGCAACGGTCGGTCGACGCTTGCTTCGGCCGTCTGGCGACCCGGCATCGATCACCTGTCATCAGACGTGCTCCCGGTCGTGATCCGGTATGCGACTCGCAGAGCCAATCAACGTGGCTTGACCAATGTCCGTTTCGCCGTGATTGGCGGTCGTGAATTGCTCGCCGATTACATCGCGCCACAAACGATTGCAGAGATTCACGTTTATCATCCACAGCCCTACTACGAAGCGAGCCAGGTCCATCGCCGACTGATCACGCCGGAATTTCTGGCACTCGTCCATCGGTCACTTGTGCCCGACGGGCTTTTCATCCTTCAAACGGATAATCCAGGCTATTGGAAATACATGCAGCAGGTCGTCCCGTTGTTTTTCAATTGGACGCCACATGCTGATCGCTGGCCAGACTCACCCAAAGGCCGCACAAGGCGTGAAATCATCGCGATAAAGCAGTCGCTTCCTGTCTTCCGCGGTTCAGGACGGCCGCGATCTGATGTCTCCCCGGATGCGGCATTACAACTGGCGGTCACATTGCCTCCACCGACGTTCGACGCCGATCGTAAACTGCGCGCTCTCGACCGGATGGAACGCGAATCGGGCTCATAGCCCCTCATCAGGAATGATTGCTCGATGAAACCAGGGTTGAAGGTTGGCACAACAGGGGCGCTCGAACTGACGGTCGGGGGATCGGAAGTGATTCATCTCGGCGCGTCGCAGCCTGTCAGCGTGATTGTGTTTTGTACCCCATCGATGATCAATCTGATGGAGCATGCGGCGCGCGAAGCGCTGCGTCCCTTTCTGGATGATTCCGAAGAATCGGTCGGTGCGAATGTCGTCGTTGAGCATCTGGCTGCGACGCCCATTAATGCGGTCGTACGAGCTGAAGCACGTGTCACTGGCATTGAAGGTCGATTAGTCGACTTTGAAATTGCGGCCTTTGACCAACTGGAACAGATCGGTCGAGGGACACATCGCCGGGCCATCATTCAAGTCGAACGACTCGTGACCAAGTTGACCGAAAAAAACAGCAAATTGAACGGAGGAGTTGTTGTGCCCTCGTTTGTCCAACCCAATCGAGCCGAACTGTCACCGTTAAAGACTCTGGTCGTTGAGCGCGATGGTCCGATCGTCACCGTGACGTTAAATCGAGCCGCAAAATTGAATGCCGTTGACCGACAGATGACATCCGACTTTGAGCATTTGAATTCGTGGTTGGCCGGTCATCCCGAAATCCGTATCGCCATTTTGACCGGTTCAGGTGACGCCTTCTGTGCGGGTGACGATGTGAAGGAGGTCGGCACACTGGATTTGGCCGAGGCGACAAAGCTTAGTCACCGACAAGCGTCGCTCTATCTCGCGTGGGAACGTCTGCCTCAAGTCTTCATCGCCGCCGTCAACGGAGTTGCATTTGGGGCAGGGTGCGTCTGCGCCTATTCGTGTGATTTCCGAATCGCCGCCCACTCGGCTCGTTTTGCCATGCCCGAAGTGAAGCTTGGATGGCCACCCGGTTATGGGTTGGCTCAACTGACAGCGTTAATCGGTAAGTCCCGGGCACTTGAGCTGTGCCTGACGGGAAAACAGATCACGGCACAGCAAGCACAACAATACGGACTGGTGCACGACGTCGTGCCACAATCCCGAGTAATCCCCGCCGCGGGTGAACTGGCTTTGCAACTTCTTAAACAACCGGCCGAAGCACTGCGCCTTACGAAGCGATTGTTACACGCCGACGAAGGGGTTCAATCAAAGCAGGCGTATCTCGCTGATACGGCAGCCTACATTCACTGCCTCGGTCAGAAGGACGCTCAGGAAGGAATTGCCTCATTCAATGAAAAACGGCCGCCAAAATTCCAATAGCGAGGCATTTATTAGTTTAACCCGCAGCCAGCGGCGCAGGCGAATCGGCGTCCAGCCGATTCTTCGAATGTTGCCCCGGATCGGTCGTTTTGCAATGCCTCAATAGGAAATGACGCCTCGGCTGACTGCAATCCCGCCACTCCGTTTCCGCTTTTCTCCAAGTCGCGGATTAACCTAGCACGACGAATGCCGACCCGTAGTTAATATCCATAATTACAACGCGTTGCGGATACTAATCTGGACCCGCGAGTACGTCACAGGCATTTATTGCCGAATCGGTCTGGACACAAATGGCGGCATCCATACAATCCCGCCCGGTCCGACGCTGGGGGGCGGCGGGTGCGTCGACAGTTCCGAGTCAGTTCTGAAGGACTGGTCGCATGCGAATCCATTTTATTTGCGCCGTTATGCTGCTCGTCCTCGCGACGTCCGGCTGTTGTTTCCGTGGGGGTTACCCCACTGGCTACTACGCACCCGGTCCATCGGTGGTGCCACAACAGCCATCAACTGGTTTTCCTGGAGGCCCATTTTACCAGCCGGGGGGAGCGTACCCTTATCCGACGAATGGTGGCACCCCGTATGTTCCGGGGACTTCGCCTTCGGGACCAACGTTAATGCCGCCGGGAAATTCTGGCGGCTCAACGACTTACGAAAGTCCTTCCGGCGGTGCCGGCAGCGCGCCAACCTTTAATCCGGAAACGCCGGCAGGCGACAAAGTCCCATTACCAGGCGACGATCCAGGCTTTGATCGGGGAAGTGCTAAGCCAAAACTCACTCCAACCACTTCAGCCTTGGAACCACAAGATCCGCCGTCGATGGTTCAAAAAGAATCTCGCCCGCGACCTCGACCCAGTGTCGATGCTAACGCCAATCTTCCGGAAGCAGACGATCCTTTTGAGGCTCCCAGTGTACGGCAAGCGTCTGCCACAGACACAACGGACGATGACGTCCAGTTCGCAGATAGCCAACCCGCTTTAACTCGTGGCACACCAAAACCATACGCACATGATCCTGAGTGGAACTGGATTCAGGGAATCGTTGATTATGACCCTGAATCGAAGACGTGGATGATCATGTATGATGACACTCCTGATAAAGCCGACCAGCTCGGCGGTGTCATGACCCTGGTCGATCATCCCGCACTGACGAAACTCCGAACGGGCGACGCCGTTCGGATTGAAGGGACCGTTGACGAAAATGTTGGCGATTCTCGCAACATGCCGGTATTTCGAATTGCCAGAGCGAAAAAACTCTAAAGCGACCGAACATTCGACGGACTGAGTGGATTTGTCGGCGATGGCTGTTATCATTACGATCCGTTTTAAATCCGATTGTAAATCCATTCTCTTGAATAGCCGTCGTTTTGACATCAGTGGCTGACTGACTTTGATTTTTGAGACCGAAGAATAGAGCAATTCGAAGCGGTAAATTGAATTTCCTGTTTTCGAGAATATCAGCCTAAGTGTTGTCCATCGGACTGCGATAGCCTGACCTCCCTCAAGAATCCAAGTTGGTTGAACGCTGTTACGGCTATTGTTTCGCCGGAAAGCGAGTCAGTTAGTGTCCACCAAATGGATTTTGTGGCAGCAGGTTGCTCAGTCGATTCAAGCCGATGACGGTGTCCGTGTCCTTCAGGCAGTCGAACAATTCGTCGATCAAGCGATCCTGTCCGACAACGCTGCTGAATTTCTGCGAGACCAACTTCCTGAACTGGCGGGTGAATTGGCAGCAAATTCCGTCGGGATTTTCCTCAGAAATCCAGATTGGATTGCGCTTTCACAGCACGGTCGTGTTGGTCTCGGCGAAACGCCAAAACATCTTTTAATGGACGTTCTCGATCGGGATGCGGGTTTTGTCGGGCCACTCGATGGCGTCCCGGGTACGTTTCTTGTCGCGACACCGCTGCGAAGTCGCAGCCACACCGGCGCGGTGCTGGTGTTTGCAGGTCGTAGTTTTCCAGACGATGCCTTGCCGTCTGCCATGCTGATGTCAAAGGCTCTCGGTGCCTGTCTGGACTTTCTCGCCCGTAGAAGTCAGTCGGTGAAGCGGATCGAACAGCTTCAAAGCATTCTGAGAATCTCGCTGAACCTGTCGGCGGTCCACGAAACCGAACCGCTGCTGGAATTGATTGCGAAAGAGGCTACCCGTTTGCTCGATTGCGATCGGGCCAGCATCTTCATCTGGGACAAAGAGCAGCACGAACTTGTTGCGTGTCCCGCGCTGGGTGTTGAAGGAAATTCGCTTCGCATTCCCGACAATACTGGGGTCGTCGGAGAGGTGATTCATTCGGGAGTTTCGTTACGAGTCGATGACGCGTACAACGATCCGCGGTTCAGCCGGAAAGTTGATTCCACGAGTGGATATAAGACGCGTAATCTGTTGTGTGCGCCGCTACACGGAACGAACAAGAAGTTGCTGGGTGCTTTCGAAGTCATCAATAAGAACACAGGATCATTCAGCGAAGACGACGAAATCACGCTGGCAGACCTGTCACTTCAGGTCGCAGTCGCTCTGCAGAACACTCGTGAACGAGAATCACTGCTCAGATCTCACCACCAGTTGACAGAACAGGTCACCAAGGGAGTGACGATTATCGGAGACAGTCCGGCGATGCAGGCGATGCGCAGTACAATCCGCCGGCTGGCAGCAACGGATCTGCCGGTTCTCATTCTTGGCGAAAGCGGAACCGGAAAAGAAGTCGTGGCCCAGGCCCTGCATTATCAAGGTCCCCGAGCCGATCGTCCGTTCGTCGCGGTGAACTGTGCAGCCCTTACCGAAACATTGCTGGAAAGCGAACTGTTCGGTCACGAAAAAGGGGCCTTTACCGACGCGAAAGAAATGCATAAAGGGAAGTTTGAGATTGCCGAGGGCGGCACGATTTTTCTTGACGAAATCGGTGACATGAGTCCCGGTGGACAGGCAAAATTGCTGCGGGTTCTCGAGCAAAAAGTGATTACACGCGTCGGTGGCTC
>JBAXBD010000114.1:0-12141 GCA_037142165.1 Schlesneria sp.
CCATATTGGAAAGCAAGCTTCGAGTCAGTCCATGCAATGCACGGCAGTCAGCTCCGTCGTTACTCCGACTCACCACAACGTGATTCTTCTCGTCCACTTTCACTTGAATCCGATTGTCGACTGGAACAGTCAACGTACGGGTCCCTTTCGAGGCCGTGGCAACCCCATCTTTGAATCCGAAGTTGACCCCTTGCGGAATCGGAATCGGTTTTTTTCCTATACGTGACATTCTAAAATCTCAACTAAAACGCAGACGGTTACCACAGTACGAACAACACTTCACCGCCGACTCGTTGCTGACGCGCCTCGCGGCTACTCATCACACCACGATTCGTCGAGACGATGCAAATTCCCAAGCCCTGCAAAACCTGTGGCAAGTTGTCCACGGTTGAATAGATTCGACAGCCGGGCCGACTGACTCGTTGAAGATGACGGACAACAGCACCACCGTCAGCCGCATATTTCAATGCAACGCGAAGCAGGCCCTTGTTTTCCTCCAACGCTTCGTGTCTCCAGATATACCCCTCACGGGCCATCGCGTCCAAAATGGAGCGATTCAATTTTGAATCCAGGACATTCACAAACGGACTCTCGTTTCGCACCGCGTTGCGAATCCGAGTAATCATATCCGAAACACCATCTGCCATAGCGTCACCAACTCGCCTTCTTAACCCCAGGAATCATCCCGTCCAACGCCAGATTCCGAAAACAAATGCGGCACAATTTAAATTTACGATAGACAGCGCGAGCACGCCCGCACAGTTGACACCGATGTTCCTGCCGAGAGCTAAACTTCGGTTTCTTGTTCGCCTTAACGATATGTGCTGTCGTTGCCATGTTTAAGCTACCTGTTCCTTCGCAAACGGAATTCCGATTTCTCTTAACAGCATCAATGCCTCGGCGTCAGTATTCGCAGTGGTCACGATGGCGATATTCATACCTTGCACGTAAGTCACTCGGTCTGGATCGATTTCAGGAAACACGGTCTGCTCGTTCAAACCCATGCTGAAGTTTCCATTGCCATCAAATCCCGTGGCACGTACTCCGCGAAAGTCGCGAACGCGAGGAAGCGCCAATGTGATGAGTCGGTCGATGAAGTCGTACATGCGAGCGCCTCGTAAGGTCACCTTGCAGCCGACATCCACACCTTCTCGCAGCCGAAAACCAGCAACTGCGATTCGCGATTTTGTCACCTGGGGCTTTTGTCCGACGATCGTACGCAAGTGATCGACAGCCTCATCGACTCGCTTGCGATCTGCGAGCGCCTTACCGAGCCCCATGCTCACGACGACCTTGACGATTCGTGGGATGGAATGAACGTTCTCTCGCCCCAAAGTCGTTTTCAACTTAGGCAGAATGTTCGTCTTGTACTTCTCTAACAGCCGTGACATTTTCTTATCCGTAACTATGCGTCAGCCTTTTGGCGACCAATAACCCCAAGTGACCCTTTGCAGACCTTGCAGTATCGCTCGCGTGATTGTTCGCTCACGCGAGTTCCGACGCGAACACCTTTTGTGCAATGAGCACAATAGACCATCGCGTTCGAACTGGAGATCGGCAGTTCTCGGGAGATTCGTCCCCCTTGAGGGCTGCTTGGATGACCTTTTTTAACATGCTTGTAGACTCGATTCACGCCCTCAACAAGAATGCGCTCACCGCCATCCAGAACCCGCACAACTTTACGTGGTGTCTTGCCAGCATCATCGCCGGTAATCACCACGACCATATCGCCCTTCCGCATCCGCATGATTTCAACCTTCGCTGATTCCGCTCAGACAACTTCTGATGCCAAACTGATAATTTTCATGAATCGCTGATCACGGAGCTCACGCGCCACAGCACCAAAAATTCGCGTTCCTCGTGGATTATTGTCGTTGTCCACCAGCACAATTGCATTCGCGTCAAACCGAACATAGCTACCATCAACGCGACGATAAGGCTTGCGTGTTCGAACGACAACACCTTTCACAACAGCCTTCTTCCCGACACCACCATTCGGCAATGCACGTTGGACGGCGACGACGACGATGTCACCCAATCCTGCATAGCGTCGGTTAGAACCGAGAACCTTGATACATCGGGCCGTCTTCGCCCCGGTATTGTCGGCTACGTTGACCATTGTCTGCATTTGAATCATTTAAGGCACCAAATCCAAAATCAAATTACTTTGGCAGATCACTGAACCGGCTCAGTCGCTACTGGCTTCACGGCGGGAGTGACAACACTCACCAATCGCCACCGTTTCAACCGGGACATCGGACGGCTCTCTTCGATTTCAACCACATCGCCAATTTTTGAGACATTGTCTTCGTCGTGGGTGTGGCACACGGTCGTTCCCGACACAGTCTTTTGATACTTCGCATGACGGTACACGCGTCGTACTTCGACTCTACGGGTCTTATCACAACCGTCCGAAGACACAACACCAACAAGTCGCCTTCTCATAAATCGATTCCTGCCAGCCGCAATCAACTCTTCCAAATACTTTTAAATCAGACTGCCTACTTAGCAGCTGCAACCTTCTTTTTTTCCGCAATAACCGTCGTAATTCTGGCAATCTGCCGACGCAAGGCTGATCGCAGACCGACCTTTTTCTTCGCGTCATCGTGCGAACCAAATCGATAACCAAACTCTTCTTTCGCGCAGTCAATCGCGAGGTTTTCGAGCTGGTCGATCGCCATCTGTCGCAAATCATCACACCGATGCACAAGTCACCCCACAATCAAACGTGTCGACCAACCATGCGTACTCGCACGGGCAACTTGTAAGCCACTCGAGCGAAACATTCCCGCGCCGCTGCCTGGGATACCCCTGACAGTTCGAACAACACTTTACCTGGACGGATAACAGCAACCCAGTGATCCGGCTCGCCCTTACCCTTACCCATACGAGTTTCCAACGGACGGGCCGTCATTGGCTTGTTTGGGAAAATCCGGATGTATAACTTACCTTCACCACGCACATATTGCGTGGCGGCAACGCGACAGGCCTCAATCGTATTGCCACGGATGTGACCTGCGTCTATCGTCTGCAGACCCCATTCACCGAAAGCAACCGTTGCACCACGGGTCGCGTTACCTTTTACGCGTCCTCTTTGCTCTTTGCGATGCTTGACCCGCTTGGGCATGAGTGCCATCGTTCACCTCTTCTTCACCTAAATCGATCCAAACCTTGACGCCAATCGTACCCATCGTTGTTCGAGCCACAGCCAGCCCGTAATCAATTCGCTTCCTTAATGTTGAAAGCGGAATCGAGCCTCGTGCCGCCTTTTCAGTTCGGGACATTTCAGCCCCGCCCAGACGACCAGAAAGTTCGATCTTCACACCATCAACACCAGCTTCCATCGATTGATCGAGCGATCGCTTGATCACCTTCCGGAAACTGCCACGCTTCACTAATTGCTGAGCGATATCTTCAGCAACCAGAATCGCACTTCGAGCTGGTTGCCCGATTTCCACAATCTTCAGGTCCATGTGTCGACCAGTCAGATCTTCGAGCTCGCCCTTCAAGCGATCAACTTCCTGACCCTTGCGGCCAATGATAATCCCTGGCCGTGCAGTATGCACGTGGCAAATCACCTGGTCGCGAGTTCGCTCGATCTCGACCTTGTGAATTGCTGCAAATTCGTATCTCTTCTTGACGAACGATCGAATTTTGAAGTCTTCAATCAGAAGGTCGCCGAACTCGGCCTTCGTCGCGTACCAGCGACTTCTCCATTCTTCGCAAATACCCAACCGGAATCCGGTCGGTCGAACCTTTTGGCCCATTTGCCTCGTTCTCCCCTCGCGCCATTCTCCGGCACGTAATTAGGACGTTCAAAACCCGAATACTTAAAACAATCAATCCCTATCAGCCTGAATCAGGCAACTCGGGCTTCCAAGCCAATCGTAATATGCGTAAATCGTTTCTTAATCATGAAACCAATGCCGCGTGCATGAGGCTGAATCCGTTTCAGTGTTGGACCCGAACCTGCCGTTGCCGTTGCAACGTCAAGCGAACCGACATTCCGCTCGCCACGATCTTCCGCATTCGCTCGTGCACTCTTAATCAGCTTTTCAATCATTCGAGCACTGCGATGAGGCATGAATCGGAGTGCATCCAAGCCAGCATCGACCGTTTTGCCCCGAACCAGGTCCAACAAATGATGGACCTTTGTAGGAGCGATACGGGCATATTGAAGTTTTGCCAAGTAGGCCATTTTATCACCGCACCGAAAGTTTCTTGCTTAACCCCAACACGAACGCAAACAAGATTTCACTTGTCTGTGTTATCAATCCGTCCAACCGTTACTTATTACCCTTGTTTCCGTGTCCACGGAAGAGGCGGGTTTGAGAGAATTCTCCCAATTTGTGTCCCACCATTTCTTCAGTCACGTAAACATTAATATGCGTCCTGCCGTTATGCACAAGAAACGTGTGCCCAACGAACTCAGGAGAGATCGTAGATCGTCGAGCCCAAGTCTTAATTGGCTCTTTCTTACGATTTGAGTCGAGCTTCTCGATTTTGGCGACTAAGCCAGCATCGATATACGGACCCTTTTTGAGTGAACGAGACATCCTGCTATTCCAACAAATTCGTGAATGACCAGTCGAGAAACAAAACGTTGAACACTAGAGCTTCAATTGTCCATAACGAACCGACTTTCGTCTTCGAACAATTGCATTGCGAGTCGGATTACGCGGATTACGCGTCCGTCCGCCCTTAGCCAGTTTACCAGTTGGACTCACTGGGTGACGTCCACCGGAACGGCGACCTTCACCACCACCCATCGGGTGAGCGACCGGGTTCATTGCGGAACCGCGAACGTATGGCCTGACACCCATCCATCGAACCCGACCAGCCTTAGCCAAAACACGGCTCGAATGTTCTGAGTAACCGACTCGACCGATTGTCGCTCGGCAGCTTGCCGGTACACGTCGCACTTCACCTGAAGGCAAAGTAATCTGAGCCCAACCTTGTTCCGTCGCATTCATTACAGCAGAGGTTCCAGCACTTCGGCAAAGCTGAGCTCCTTTGCCTGGCTGCATCTCGATGTTATGGATCGTTGTTCCAGTTGGAATCTTTGATAGCGGCAACGAATTACCGACTTTAGGCTCACTGTCCGGGCCGTTGGTAACCGTCATACCTGCCGTCAAGCCTTCAGGGGCAATGATATATCGCTTTTCGCCATCGGCATACTGCAGCAGCGCAATACGCGAAGTTCGATTAGGATCGTACTCAATGTGAGTCACCAAAGCGCTGACGCCGTCCTTATCGCGGCGAAAATCGATCAAGCGATACATACGCTTGTGTCCGCCACCCTTATGACGGCAAGTGATCTTCCCTTGAAAGTTGCGACCGCCCTTTTTCTTGTAAGGCTCAATCAGCGACTTCTCGGGCTTCTTCTTCCGGTCAGTGATTTCAGAGAAATCGCTGACCATCCCGCCTCGGCGACCGGCACTGGTCGGTTTATAAAATCTCATGCCCATTGCAAAAACCCCTACCCATCAAATCTCAAAAGAACGCAATTCGATCTTCCGAATGCAGAACAACGATTGCCTTCTTGGTGTCGGCACCCGTAATTTCCCGCATCTTGTGGCGACGAGGTTTGCCAACGCGATTAATCGTCTTCACGCTGACAACCCGAACATTCCACAACTCTTCGACGGCAGATCGAATTTCCGTCTTTGTCGAATCTTTATTAACTAAAAACGTATACATGTTCCCACGTTCAACCAGGTGCGTCGCCTTTTCAGTGACGTGCGCCCTCAGAATCACGTTATACATGCTCAATGCGTTTGAATGCTCAGCAGACACGATACGCCTTCCCAACTCTTTAACGCTACCCTGATCCGAACCGTTATGTGAAGCAGAACTCAACCCGATTCTTAACGAGCCAGCAATCGATTGAGAGCTGCCTTCGTAATCACAAACCGCTTTCGACTCAGCACACTCAACGCATTCAGATCATCACAAGGAAACACTGACAAGCGCTGAATATTTCGACATGACTTCCAAACAACCGGATCATGACGATCAATCGCGATCAGGCACGACTGATTTGGAGCAAGGGTTGTGACCATCTTTGAAATAGCACTCGTCTTCGGTGCTTCCAACTGGATTGAATCCACAACCGTCACTTGATCATCAACAAACTTCGACAGAATTGCCATCCGAGTTGCCAATTTCAGAGCCTTGGCAGGCATTCTGTATCCCCAGTCTTTTGGACGCTTTGCAAAACAGTGACCGCCTCCGCGTCGAACCGGGGTTCGTTTATTCCCCATTCGCGCGTTGCCAGTCCCCTTTTGCTTATACATCTTCTTACCGCTGCCGGAGACTTCTGCACGCGTCTTCGTTTTTGCGGTACCAACACGCAAGTTAGCCTGATACATCACAACAGCGTCGTGTAGCAGAACCTTGTTGACCCCGTCGGCAATCTTGGCCAAATCTAATGAAAACGACTCACCAGTAGGCTCGCCGGCTTGTGAATACACTGGCAATGTATGCATATCGATAATCCCGTCTTATTCCAACACTAGCGATCAGTGGCAATTTGTCGGGCGGATTGTGATGTACCCACCCGAGAATCCTGGTACAGCACCCCGAACCAACATCAGGTTTTTCTCGGCATCAATCGAAACAAGCTTCTGTCGACGAACGGTGGACTGCTTGCCGCCCATTCGACCTGGCATTTTCGTTCCCTTGAAGACCTTGCCAGGATCGGTACTCTGGCCGGTTGAACCACCAGAGCGGTGAACCTTCTTCGCGCCGTGACTCGCACAAACTCCACCGAAGTTGTGGCGCTTCATAACACCAGCAAACCCCCGGCCCTTGGAGATACCAGTGATGTCGATGTGGGCGACACCCTCAAAAGCCGACACCGTCAGCACGTCGCCAACTGCAGGCTTCGCTTCACCCGCACTCAAACGAAACTCTCGGATGAACCGGAAGGAACCGTCACCGTCTGCGAGAACCGACTTCTCGACGAAGCCTGGCAGCAACCCGGCAACGTGACCAGACTCAGATCGAGAACACAATCGCCGCGGCTTGGCACCAAACCCCAACTGAACGGCCTCGTAGCCATCCACTTCTTGCGTTCTCACCTGCAGCAATGCGCAGGGACCAGCCTTGACGACAGTCACAGGAATTTCAGCCCCTGCGGCGTCATAAACCTGCGTCATCCCCACCTTGCAACCAAGCAAGCCAACAGCCATGACAAAAAACCCTCTCTGTAATCGAAAATCAGCCGAGCCGATCTTCGCAAGAGCCGCTAAACAGATTCAGCGGTCAACAATCAACATGAACACCAGCAACCTCGGCCAACCTAACCAGCAGACGCCTTAATCTTCACGTCTACCCCGGCGGGCAATGACAACTTATTGAGCGCGTCGACAGTCTTGCCCGTAGGCTGAATGATGTCGATCAATCGCTTATGCGTACGAATCTCGAATTGTTCACGAGACTTCTTATCAATATGCGGACTTCTCAAAACGGTGTAACGCTCGATCCGAGTCGGCAAAGGAACCGGTCCATGCACAACCGCACCCGTCCTCTTCGCGGTGTCCACAATTTCGGCGGCCGATTGATCCAGCACGGAATGATCATAGGCTTCCATCCGTATCCGAATTCGATCTTGTTTATTGGCGCTCACTCGAAACTTCCTGTACACACACGTTGGTGCAAATTGGGGTTCATCTTACCCTGCCGCAGGTCAACGCCTGCGACTGGACGCCGCACAACAAAAGGCATTGTTCAGCCACCCTTGACTTTTGACACTGAAAACAGCGTCTGCGTGGCGACCATGCGGCGGGGGATCGGAGATACTATTGTTGTGAGTGAACATTGTCAACGAAGGGATTGACGTTTCTCAAGGATTTTGTTGGGACTAACCAAAAGTTGGCCGTCAATCGGCAATTCGTTTCAGTTTTCAACCTAACATTTCCTTTAATACGCGAGCTGGAGCCTCGGCAAACCTTAACGGTTCCATCGAGTAGGAGGCTCGCCCTTGAGACAGGCTTCGCACATCATTGGAGTAGCCAAACATTGTTGCCAGTGGGGCCTCAGCATCAATCACAACAAGATTTCCGCGTACTTCGGTATTCACGATGATGGCTCGGCGTGAATTCAAGTCGGCCGAAACATTTCCAACAAACCCTTCCGGAGTAACAACTTCGAGCTTCATGATCGGCTCAAGTAACAGTGTTCCAGCCTTCTCGAGAGCTTGGCGAAACGCCATGGCTGCCGCGTACTGGATTGCTCCCTCCGTTGTTTCCCCGTCCCGGTATTCTGCACTCAATACAGTCACCTGCAGGTCGTGCAGCGGATATCCGACCGCACCACTGCCGCCAAGTTGCTCTTTGAGTGCCCGGACGAGTGTTGTTTGGAGTTCTTCGGGTAAATCTCCAGGCTTCAAAGAATTAATCACTGTGACCGGTAACGACTTGGATGTTGGTTCGATACGAATCCGAACTGCCGCGAACTGATTACCACCAGCAATCTGTCGCTCGATTCGTCCTTCGGCATCGGCCGCCTTGCAAACGCTTTCGCGGTATGTGACACGAGGTCGATGGGTCCTGATTTTGAGCTTGAAATCTCGCTCGATTCTCTTGCTGATGATCTCAAGATGAAGCTCGCCCATTCCGCTAATAATCGTCTGGCCGGTCTCTTCGCTTGGGTTTCTGGTAAACGTTGGATCCTGTTTCGCCATTAACGTCAAAACTTCTTCCAGCTTCTTTCTGTCAGCACTGCTTTCAGGCTCGATGGCCATTGAGATGACGGATTCCGGAAATGTAATCGATTCCAGCAGGATTCCGTGATTCGGATCACACAACGTGTCTCCGGTCACGGAATCTTTCGGCCCGACCAGCCCAACAATGTCTCCAGCCGATGCTTCATCGAGCTTCTCTCGTGAGTCGGCTTGAATTCTCCAAAGTTGGCTGACCAGTTCTTTGGCGCCGGTTCTTGGGTTCAACAAGCGGGAGCGGCTTTTCAATATTCCGGAATAAATTCGAATGAAATAGAGCTCGGTATGTTCATCGATATGAATTTTGAAGACGAGTCCACAGAACGGTTCTTTGTCAGACGGTTTCCGAACTTCTTCCAGAGCCTTTTTTGGGCTCGGATTTCGTCCCTTGACGGGGGGGACGTCTGCAGGGCTGGGAAGGTATCGAACGACAGCGTCCAAGATTGGCTGAACGCCGACGTAATCCTTTGATGCACCACAAAGAACAGGCTGCAAATGGCATGAAATCACTGCATGGCGAACAATTCGAATGATCTGATCAGACGGTAGATCGCCCGTTTCGTCGAAAATTGCAAAAGCTTCGTCGTCCAGCAACGCAATCGAATCGATCAGACGTGACCGCCACTCTTTGGCTCGGTCAATTTCCGCTTCGGGGATTGGCTCAACACGAATGTCACGCCCTTGTCGATCACCGCTGAAATACAGGGCTTTCATTTCAATCAGGTCGATGATGCCGCAAAACCCTCCGGGTCGCTCAATCGGGCCTTCGCCTATCGGGATCTGCAGGGCGACTGGGTTCGCATGCAGACGATTTTTAATCTGTTCGAAGACGCGGTCAAACCCAGCTCCGATCCGATCCATCTTGTTAATAAAGCAGACTCTGGGGACGTGGTAGCGGTCGGCTTGTCGCCAGACCGTCTCGCTTTGGGCCTCGACCCCTTCGACTGCGCTAAACACGACCACGCCACCGTCGAGTACGCGGAGGCTACGTTCAACTTCCGCAGTGAAGTCGACGTGCCCTGGCGTGTCGATGATATTTACCACATGTTCGAGCCAGGTGCACGAGATGGCCGCAGAGTAGATCGTGATGCCTCGAGCAGCCTCTTCTGGGTCAAAGTCTGTCACTGTCGTGCCGTCATCGACGTCACCCATACGGTGGGTTGCCCCAGCATAAAAGAGAATTCGCTCTGTTGTTGTGGTTTTACCCGCATCAATATGAGCGATAATTCCAATATTTCGAATTTTATCAATCGTACTGGTCATGATTTTTAGCCAGAGAGGTAACGCGTTTTCAGAGAGTCGCAAATGTTGGGGTCGTTGCTGACACCTTGCCAGAAGGCCTGGAAACGCACCCGATTTCAACACAAAAGACCCGGCATCTCGAGATACCGGGTCTTGCTAGTTCAATTATATCGAGTTGGACCTCATTGTGGACTGACCACAGATATGAGTCAAATACAAGCGATTACCATGCAAAGTGAGCAAATGCCTTGTTTGCATCGGCCATTCGGTGGACGTTTTCTCGCTTGGTGATGGCGGCACCTTCCCGGCGGTAGGCAGCCATCAGTTCCTCTGCCAGGCGACGATCCATCGGACGCCCCTTCTTGTCGCGGCAAACTTCCAGAATCCATCGAATCGCCAGCGTCTGCTGACGCTTGGAATTGACTGGAGTTGGCACCTGATAGTTCGCACCACCGACTCGCTTTGATTTGACTTCCAGCGATGGGCGACAGTTCTCGACGGCAACGGTGAAGATTTCGATAGGCTCTTTATCCGGAATCTTTTCCGAAATCAGGTCCATCGCATTATAGAACGAGCGCTGTGCAACGCTCTTTTTTCCATCGTGCATCAAGCAATTGATGAACTTTGACGCGAGCTTCGATCCATACCGAGGATCTGGCTTGAGGTGAGTTCGACTGCAAGTAAATTTATCGGCCATCGTAAAGTCTTCTTCAGCAGAAATTCAGTGAGTAAACTGAGGAGCCCCAACGCCCGACTCAGACTCAACCCACTCCAGAACAACACATCCATCAAAAAACACTCGGGAAAATCTGGTTCACCACAATGGACGAACAGACATCCTGGCACCATCTTCTTATTTCGGCCGCTTTGCACCGTATCGACTGCGAGCCTGCATACGCTTGGCAACACCGAGGGTATCGAGCACGCCGCGAATAATCTTGTAGCGAACCCCTGGCAAGTCGCGTACACGACCACCACGAACCAGAACAATCGAGTGTTCCTGCAGGTTATGGCCTTCACCGGGAATGTAAGCCGTGATTTCCTTGCCATTCGACAAGCGAACACGAGCCACCTTTCGCAAAGCCGAGTTCGGCTTCTTCGGCGTTACGGTCTTGACCAACAGACAGACGCCGCGTTTTTGCGGACAGCCTTCCAGCACCGGTGTTTTGGTGCGAACTGGCTGATGCTTCCGCGGTTTCCGAATCAGTTGATTGATCGTCGGCATACTTTTACCTGTGTCTTCTCAATTTTCGCAATTTCCGGACGGCTCCAACGGCTCGGGTCCGGAACTCTTCAGTGTAAATGCGAACCCAAGGAACTTCAAGCTCTGCGCTGAAGAGTCCTTGTTTCGGCTCAGAATTTCTTTGATCCCAAGAGTGAAGGTAGTTGAACCCTCAACCGAAACCTCATTCTGCAGCAAACAACGAGGTATTCGTCAAAGCAGACCAGACTTCGACCGTAACAACCATCAATCGACGGAATTTCAAGTCAAAATCAGGAAAGCTTGATTGGGTCGGAAATTCTATGATCCCGCGAGGGAAACTGCAACGCAAAGATTTCCGTTTATTTTTAGCAGGATTCTGAATTGTGATTGCAACCGCCGAACGTCAGCACAGATTTTTGCTGGAAACTGTTCGGCGACGGACCTCATCTTCCATCTTCGCTCCGATTCCTTTTTTCGCGGCGGTATCCGAGTTCTTTTCGTGACTTGTTTCGTATGTGGTCACGAGAAAGCGAAATCCCGCCATTGTTAACCGCAGAAAGTGGATTGAAAATTCAATGTCAAGAATCGAAGTTGGCGCCCGTCCTGAAGTTTCAATTCCAGCATCCGGTGGTCTCTTAAAACGATCCGAAAAGAAGATTACATTACTTGAATTGATCGCCCTTTTTGCCATCTTGGGATTAGCAGCATGGTTACGGCTATGGAAACTCGATCAAAACGGGACTGGAAATCCCTATTACGCTGCCGCTGTCCGCAGCATGCTCGTTAATGGAACCAATTTCTTCTTTGGTGCTTTCGACCCAACAGGATTCGTTACCGTCGACAAGCCTCCCGCCGCTCTCTGGGTGCAGACGCTCAGTGCAAAAATTTTCGGGTTTAACGGACTTAGCCTTCTCGCGCCGCAAGCGTTGATGGGCGTCGCTTCCGCAGCCGTTCTTTACCTGAAGGTTCGCCG
>JBAXBD010000115.1:0-12139 GCA_037142165.1 Schlesneria sp.
ATCCAAAGGGGATTGATCCGGAGACCCAGCGGACCTCGCTCGATTCGTTGCAACGACTCAATCGCATGGCTGAAGAAACAATCGGCGACCCTGAGACCGCCGCACGGATTCAAAGCTACGAAATGGCGTTTCGTCTGCAGACGAGTGCACCGGAATTGATGGACCTCAGCGGTGAGTCGAAAGAAACGCTCGAAATGTACGGCGTGAAAGATCCCAAGGAATCGAGTTACGCTCGTAATTGCCTGTTGGCACGTCGCCTGGCAGAACGTGGCGTTCGCTTTGTACAGCTATTCCACGAAGTCTGGGACCAGCACGGCAATCTAACTGCCGGAGTCAAACAGAACGCCCTCGACACGGATAAGGCGAGTGCAGCACTTGTTCGAGATCTCAAGCAGCGAGGATTACTCAATGATACTCTCGTCGTCTGGGGTGGTGAGTTCGGTCGCACGCCGATGGTTCAGGGAGGCAACGACGGTCGTGACCATCACAACCGTGGCTTTAGTGTCTGGCTGGCTGGGGGCGGTATCAAAGCAGGACACATCCACGGTCAAACTGACGAGTTCGGATTCAACGTCGTCGCTGATCCTGTCCATGTCCACGACCTGAATGCCACGCTACTTCATCTGCTGGGTTTCGACCATTTGCGACACACGTATCGATTCCAAGGCCGAGATTATCGATTGACTGATATTCATGGAAACGTTGTTAATGGCATCCTGGCATAATCGACAAACAGCAGTTTGAAGGCAATTCAAGGCGATGGTCTTCCTCAAAACAAACATCGATCGCCTTTTAGGCACACGATTGAACCAGCTTCGTCGCTCGCAAAGCGTGACGAAACTCATTGCAATCCTGCTATTTCAAGGATTCGTGACGGATCTTTTGGCACAAGAGTCTCAGGCGAAGAACCCCGCTGACAAAATCGTCCTGGCTCACTACATGCCCTGGTACGAAGCCAAACCGTTCAGTCAGAACTGGGGTTGGCACTGGACCATGAACACGTTCAACCCGGAGAAGCGGGTGAACGATCGACCAGAAATAGCATCGCACTTCATGCCATTGATCGGCCCATATGATTCTGGCGATCCGCATGTGCTCGAATACCATCTATTGCTGATGAAGCTTGCGGGGATTGATGGAGTGATTGTCGACTGGTACGGGCTGCAGAAATTTCGCGACTACGAACTATTGCATCGAAATACCGAGCGACTGGTTGAGCAGGCAAAACGCCTTGGGATGAAGTTTGCCATTTGCTACGAAGATCAGACGATCCCCGCGCTGATCGAAGCGGGCAAACTGAACCGTGAGAATCGTGTGCGTCATGCGTCGGAAGAACTTGATTGGTTGAAACAGAACTGGTTTGGCCTCGAATCCTATGTCAAACTTGATAGCAAACCCGTATTGCTGTCTTTCGGGCAGACCGGCCTGACAGATGCCGAGTGGACACAATGCCTGTCGGATTTAAAAACACCGATGGCTTACTTCAGTTTGCATCATCGACGGACCGCTGCCGTGGGTGCGTTCGATTGGCCGATCCCCTCTGAAGGAACAGGAGCGATTAAAAAATTCGAAGAACGGTCGCATGGCTGGCCAAAATCAATTCCTGTCGCTTTCCCTCGATTTAAGGATGTCTACGCAGAGGCCAGGGTTCACGCGAGTTACGGTGAAATCGACGATCGCGGAGGTATGACTTTCAAGCAGACTCTGGAACAGGCTTTGAATAGCAGTGCCCCGATCCTTCAAATCGCGACGTGGAATGATTGGGGAGAGGGAACTAACATTGAGCCGAGTCAGGAGTTTGGCTATCGCGATGTCGGGACCATCCTGGAATGCCGAAAAAAACAGGAACACTCGAAGTTGCGCCCGACCGCTTCCACACTCCGATTGCCCATAGAAATACTGAAACTTCGCCGAGCGGCTACGCACTTGGCGCAGCAAAACAAACTGAACGAGATCGTCGAGATGCTTGCGACGGGCAACGAACCTCTCGCGCAAATCGAACTTCATAAATGGAAGTAAAATTTCTACGCGAAGCGTTGGAATATCTTGCAGTGTCAGAAACTCCTCTGGTAACACCACCAAAACGCCTTTCGCGGAACAAAATCCCCGCCTCACTTGCGAAGGTGATAGGCGGGGAATTGGACCACCGAATTTTATTTCGATCTATCGTTAGATGTCACACGCTCAACGGCACTCTGGTGTGACCGCAGGCCATCGATGCTCATTGACGACTGCAAAATTAGCTGGAATACCTTATGGCAGTGGAGGATATTCGGCTGTTTAAAGAAAAAAACCAAACGCCTGCTGAGATCCCCAAAAAGCCTTGCGGCATTAATCGATCTACGGGCTGGTCGCAGCGCGGCTAGCGGGGACGCCACCCGCTGCTTCGGTTTTCCGTCTGAAGCGACGAATACCAGAAACAAGTCCCAACAAACCAAAAGCTGTGCCCAGCATCGAGAGTGTGGCGGGCTCTGGCACAGATGCGGCTGCGGTCTCTAATGTGGCGCTTCCTGAGACGGCAGCCCCAGCACCACCATTTTGATTGAAAATGAACAGAAGAGTCGCAGAGTTTCCCGTCAGCGTGGAGTCTCCAAAAAATGGACTCGCGGGAGTGAATGTTCCCGTAAACGTTTCAGTGCGAGTATGCGACCCGACAACATCCGTCTGACTGGTCGCTGTAAACGTTCCCCAGGTAGAATTACCGAAAGTGAAGCTACTGGCGCCGTTATGGAATTGCAAAGCGAGCGGACTATTATTGGTTGCGGTCGAGAGGGACGTTCCGATTGCAACACCGGGACCAGTTCCCAAGTACGCCAGATCTTGAAAGTTGCCGGTGTTGGATCCGCCATTACCACCATTATCTGCAAAATTGCTCAGCCGAATCTGACTCGCTGAAACCAGATTTGTTGATCCGTCTGTGGCTGCGCTTAACGAACGAGTACCGAAACTGATGGCTTCGCTGCCAACGATGAGCCCCGCCTGAACTGGTTGGCTAGCGGCCACGACACAGAATGTCGCAGTCGCCGCACACACCAACAACTGAATCTTCCTCACGAGCAATTTCTCCGACAATTGAGATTGAAACACCACCATATTTTTTAACGTTATTTACAAATAACATTAAAACCACAATTCATAAACACAAATATTTTTTCTCAACAGCAAATCACAATCCCTGTCGAACGTAGTCCACGCAGGGTAAATTTAATTAACGCCCCCTTGCTCGCACGCTCCGCCTTCTTCAACGGCTGAAGGTAGCGGCAACATCGCCTACCCGAGGGGCGTTTCCTAAGCCGCACGGATCGCACGCTTGAAGCTTTGACACGAGTACTTTGAGCGGGGAATTCTCCACATCAACACCATTGATGCGTGGTATCGACAAGACAATCCACGATCGTCACACGTTCATACGAACGTGATCCTGCGCAGGAAGCGGTGGAAGACTCTAGGTCCTCGGTTTCCACTTTCAAGCAAGAATTTCCATTTTTTTTCGTTTTTTGGGATCGCCCCTGGAAAACGATTCGCGTGCCAGGGACGACTGTCACATGAGCGACATTTTTCAGTGCCGTTATCGTGCGGGGTCCACGAGTTACCAACTGCAGCGAGAAGAGCGAGGTCAGAAGACTTTTGTGAATGGGGATTGTTTATTTCACATTCAGTGGGCTGCGGCTTGTGCGGATGGAAAGGCCGTTAATTACCACTGCAGAGGCGGTGGGGATTCGAAAGAATTGGTCGCCGAGCACAAACAGTGTCGGACACGTCGCCCATGCTCATCGCGTCGGAGTTCATTTGAGTTTCTTTATCAGCCATTCAATGGCATTGCGCTCGGATTCAAGTGTCACCACATGTCCCACATTCGGTTGTAACCAGAACTCGAAATTGTGGCTGGCATTGGCGTTCCGATAGGCCTTGCGGGCGGCGTTCACACACAGTTCCAGGCCCGGAACGGGCGTGCGATCGTCTTTTTCGCCGTTGATCACCAGCAACGGACGAGGTGCGATCAGTGGCAACATCTGGGGACCGTCGAATTCCTTTTCAATTCCCGGGACGACTCGTTGATAAAACCGTCGAATGAAGAGCGAGTCGACATTAGTCACATTCAATTCCTCTGCGGCGTAATCGACAGCCGAACGAATCGTGCTGATTCGTGATTGCCAGGCATTGTGGTCCAATGCCCAATCAAAACTCTGAACTCCGATGCAACTCACGCTGGCGAGGATTCGTGTGTCGACTGCGGCTGTCAGATACAGTTCCGTCCCCCCTTTTGAGATTCCCATGGCGGCAATCCTTTGGGGATCAACATCAGCCCGAATTTCCAGATAGTCGATCAACCGCATTAAATCCCAGACCGTGTCGTAATAGAACGGGTATCCATTTCCTGTTTTCCAGGTCTCCAGAATGGCCGCTCTGTATGCGTCACTCCCCTTGCCGAACGTTGCACGTTCGCCGGAAAAACGAGCATCCATCGCCACTGCGATCACACCGGAATTCGCCAGCTTTCGCAGCAACAGCTTCATTGCGTCTTTGCTGCCACCTGTTCCATGAAGCACGATCACGGCCGGACGACGTGTCGATTCGGATGTTTTGTCGTTCTTCTTTACCAGCAGGCCTGGGACACGTTGATTGGCTTCTGCGTCAAATTCAAAGCCTGTTTCCACAATGCCATCGACAATCACCGACGGCCGCTCAAATTGATTAAGCGGCACATGAGGTCGCTCGATCAATTCCAAGAACCGATCTCGTGTATCGATTCCGCTGGGTATTGGTCGCGGAGGACGATCATCTGCGAGGATTTGTGTTGCCACGAGACTCATCAGCAGGACGCTCCGAACAATGTCAAATGCTTTCATTTTTGTTTCTTCACAGTCACCAGACCAACGTCAATGTATTGACCTCCAGCCGTTTGGTGGCAATGAATCGCGATTCGATTTATTCCTGCCTTCAAAGACGTTCGTGCTGCTTGAGACAACGGTCGTGTGTCATACTGAACTGTGTAGCCTGAAAACTTCTCGGCGGGCTTTCCATTCAGAAAGATTTCGGTGTCTTCATCGTGATGAATAAACCAGTTCAACTTCTCAATATCGGCCTGAGAAATCTCAATATCCCGAACCAGCCAGATATCGGCATTATTCCACGTCGTTCGCACGGTTGTGCCTGGGGTTTCAGCCGTCCCGAAGCCAGACTTACCGAGCTTCCACTCCTTCGGGTCGAAGTCTGATTGATTCCAGTTTTCAACAGGATTCGATGTCGTGTAATACCACTCGCTAGGCCTGGTTGCTGCCACCGCAATTACTTCCGTGACGATCGGCGGCTTTGGCATGGCGGCCCAGTTGGTGGCCTTTGTCACGTCTCGCGAAGCCCATTTCTTCCATGTTTTCTGATTGTAAAGCATTTGAGCAAACACGCCGCCGACAACCGGGCGAGCGGTAAATCCAACCTTTCTTGCATCCTTCGTCTGATACCAGTCGGTCAATGGAGAACGGTCAGGTGTGTCGTTGATGAAGGTGATGATGGGGTTGATCAGTGTCTCAAAATCGTCTCGATCTTGAGTCATTGTCGCCGTCCAGGTGATCCAGTCGAGCTTCGTATACGTCTCGCGATTATCCAGGGCGAGACCGTATTGATTCTGAATCTTGCGGTAATACGCCAGTTCTTTTTTCGCAACGGATACGGGGAAGATGTTCAAGCCAAGGATTCGGTCCCAGATCAAATTGTATTTCTGGCTCCAGCTTCCCTGCTTGTCAAATGCCAGGCGATAGTGATCCCCTTCATCGGCAGCTTCCATCCAGCGTTTGGCAAACGTGCGAGCCAGTTCAAAGGATTTGGTTGCCTTTTCTGTCTCGCCACGCATTTCGCACAGCTTGGCAAAGGCTCCAATCGCGCAGATTGCCTTAGCACTCAGATTGACATTATGAGCCAGATGACCCGCAAAATCATCCGTGCAAAGTTGATTCTCAGGATCAAAGCCATTCTCTTTCAGGTACTCGGCCCAGGTCTCGATTTGCTTCCAATAAAGATTGGCGAAACCGGGATTCCCTTCCATCTGAGCAATTGCCGCGACCAGTAGCAGTACGTTTCCGCACTCCTCAACCGGCATTTGATTTTCTTCGGTTCGTTCGCCCCCGCCATAAACCTGACCGTTCGCGTGAGGATATTGACCCAGGTCATGAGGAGCAAACGGAAACCGCCAGCGTTCACTCGCCGCATAATTCATGAATGGAACGAGAAACGACTTGGCGAGAGATGGTCCGAACAACAGAAACTGAGGTGCCATCGGATAGAAGACGTCAGACGTTGCGATACACCCGTTTGAATGATTTTCTTTGCAGAATTCCAAAGGCTGTCCATTTTCGTCCGCCACGAATTTTCCTGCGGCAAAACATTGACGATAACACAGTGCCCCAAGCTGAGCGTAATTTTCGCCCCCGGCCAGTCGCAGGTCAGCCATCAATTCGTCATCGAAAGCGACGCAGCGTTTGGTAAGGCTGTCATAGTCGCGTACTGCGGCTTTCAACAGATCGCTGGCTTCCCATCCGTTCCGTCGCCAGTAAGGCCGCAAGTTTTCTTTCATGTACTGGATCGAATACAGGTCGTCGTAGGCCAGCATCAACCAGCGGGTCGATTCCTTCAAGATCACTGTGCCAAAATCGAGTTCCAGCCGATGGTCCTTCCAGCCTGGCTGCTGTGTCAGTGGGGACGAAAGATAGAGGTAACCCCAATCAATTCGTAAATCATCACCGCTTCGTCCTAGAATTGATTGCGCCTGCGATCCAACTGAAACGGTCGACAGCCCTTCGATCGTTGGTTGCGACCATTCAGTCTTTTGATTCGGCTCGTTGACCGAGATTTCGGACGAGACTGCAAAATCAATCGAGACTTTGTGGGGGTTCCGATCAATTGACTTGACGGAATAGGTCACGTAGGTCACCGGCCACGAAAGCAGATCAATACTCTCCGGAAGGCTGGGCGTCATGAACGTCAACGTCAGGGTGATTTCAGGCGATTCGAATTGATAAACGGTTCGAGTTGGTAGAACGACAACACTTTTCTGAGACATCGGAGGGATCGCAGCCGGTTCGGCCCCCATTAACCTCAGCCGCTTTCCATCAATGACAATCGAACTCGACATTCGATGCGGTTTTCCGGTCCAGTGAGTCGTATCGGTATCAGTCAGCTTGTCAGCCTGAGACCAGATACTGAAATACGGATCACAGGCCACCAATGGAACAGCAGGTGGTCGGTTCAATTGTTGACCGAAAGCGGCTGTTGAACCGAGGACAGTGATCAAAAGGAATGAAATCGCTCTCATGGGAATGGCCTCTGTTTGTATAAATCCATCATTAGCCGCATGGCACAGGCCATCAATCAGAATAGGATTCGGGGAATTGCGAGGGAGCGAAGCGTAGCCGACTGCGCAGCGTGACGACAAGTCTGTGAGAAGCGAAGTCAGGGTATTCGATCTTCAGATTAGCGGGCCAGGCAAGTTTCTTCGCTAGTGCGATTAACGAGTTTAAGATCGAAATCTGCGAAAACATGAACGTGGCACCGCTGATACAGTGACTCTCGAAAAATGGCTCAAAGTCGGCTAAATCTGCCGAAGCACTTTGTCAATTTTGGACAACAGTAACTGGGTCACGCGCTCATCAGATTCCGTACTTTCATTCTACATAACGACATCTGCAAAAGCGGACATCGGCCATCCGTAATTAACACGACTGCGTTTTCTTTAGAATTTCTTGGCCACCTCTCAGTTTTGCCGCGACGATGGCCGAAGATTACAAAAGCGAAAGCATCGATATTAAATTCCATAGGTCCCAGAACGTGACGACTCGGCTTCTTAGGATCGCAATGCATCTCGTGCCCGTCTGGTGTTGCCTGATGGCGATGGACTTCATTGAGGCTTTTGCTCAAGACCGCGCGATAACGCCTTTGGTATGTGAAACGGGACCAACAGAGAGCTATGGACTACCAGGTCCTCTGACTTCGGCTTATATCGCCGAATTTGATCGTGCTGCGGTTTGTTGTACTGCAGTTGACTCGCGGGGCTATCCTGATTCTCGGGAGTTTGAGCCTTATTCAACCGGTCTGCAATCCGGTCAAAATTCATCCTTTCAACCGCGAAAGACTGGAACCGGGCTTGATTCTCTCCCATCATTTCGCGGAATCAAAGGGATCAAGAATCTTCCTGGCGGAGTTGGGACGCTGCTCATGGCGAATCCCCACATTGGAATGACGTGGTATCCTGAACAAAATACGGATCAATCCGGCACGACATTGGCGATGGAACGAGCCTACTTCCAGGGGGCCGTTCCCCTGTACAGCACTGGTGCCGAGACATTTATGCTCACTGCGCATGTAGACACAACGTTGATCCAGACAAAAGCAATTTTACCAACGACGATGCAGACGTTTCCTACACAATTATTCAACGTCGCCTTGGGAGTCAACTACTTCCATTCTTACGAAAACGGCAACGTCGGCGGAATCGTATTCGATATGGGAACGGCCAGCGACAAGCCCTTTCAAAGTGGACGCGATATGTTGGCATCAGGGACAGCATTTCTTCTGATGCCGCAAGACGAAAAGAGCGCCTGGTTTATCGGTGCGAATGCATCCACCAACAGTCAGGTGTTGTACGGCATTCCAATTCCCGGCGGTGGTTACTTCTACCACCCCTCTGAAGACTTTCAGGCGATCGTTGGATTCCCCTTTTCCGTTGTCAGTTGGAAGCCCGCGCGCGACTGGCAGCTTCAATATGTCTGGGCCTTCCTGACGACGATGCATGCCAGAGCCGTTTACCAGCCAACTGCGGCCTGGCAATTGTATGCCGGTTTCGACTGGACTAACGAAAACTGGCGGCTAGCCGAACGCGTGAACGAACGCGATCACTTTTTTTACTACGAGAAGAAACTGGCAACAGGTTTTCTGTGGTGGTTTAAACCAAATGTCGGGCTCGAAATTGCGGGCGGTTGGGCTTTCGATCGATACTTCACCGAAGTCCACGGCTTTAAACTGATGGGTGACAACACCGTTAACATCGGTAGTGGACCATATCTGTCTTCGCAAATCGATATTCGTTTCTAACCCTCTGGCCGGGTTGCGTGAACAACGATTTGAGAGTTGATAGAAACCGGCACAAGATGAGCTGCGCGGCGCACTTCGTTTTCTAAAGCAATCGTGGCCACTGTCCCATGGAGGAACGGGACCATGGGTGAGTAATGATGAAAAAACGGCATCCCAATCGTCGATCGTTGTTTCAAGGCGGCATCGAATAGAAGTGCGCGGTATCATGGAATCCGTCACTCAACCACGCAATGATGCACCGATCCACGTTCGGATATGGGGCGGGCCAATAAACCGAATCAGGGTATGTTATGAAACTGGGCATTTTGTCCGACACTCACGAACAGGTGGATCAGCTTCGAAACGCAATTGATGTACTTCGCAGACACGAGGCCGACTGCTTCATTGTTTTGGGCGATACCTGCGATAGTGGCGATCGAGTGGATGAAACAATTGCTCTACTACGCGACGTCGGTGCGATCGGTGTCTGGGGCAATCACGATTTTGGACTCTGCGTTGATCAGTCTGACGAGATCCGAAAGCAGTACAGTTCGGATATTCTCGAATTCATGAGCAGTTTGCAGCCACGCCTTGAAATTGACGGTTGCCTGTTCACGCATATCGAGCCGTGGCTCGACCCCAACAACATTGATGATCTCTGGTATTTCGACGGTCTACCCGAGACGCAAGAAAAACTGAATCGAAGCTTCGCCGCAA
This sequence comes from Schlesneria sp., assembly GCA_037142165.1. GTDB lineage: Bacteria > Planctomycetota > Planctomycetia > Planctomycetales > Planctomycetaceae > Schlesneria. The sequence goes on from JBAXBD010000115.1 coordinate 9,781, forward strand.
TGCCTCATCGAGTGATGTTCATCGGACACTACCACTCATGGCTGGTTGGTTCGACTGCCGGAATTGTCCCATGGAACGGTGAGACTCCAATCAAACTGGATGCGACACAACAACATCTTGTTGTGGTGAATGCCGTTTGTCATGGGTACTGTGCCTTATTTGATACGACAAACAATGAACTGATCCCATTCAACGATGGCTCCGACGTTCGATTGAACTGAAGAAATACGAAAGGTTCTTGACTCACGCTCAACAGGGGCTCGATCGGGTCCTGTTCAACGTCGGCAGGGAAAAGAAAACTTCATTTTCGCCAATATGAAATCAGTCGTTTTCAGTTCGCGTTGCGATATCGTATGAGTTGCCAGTAAGCATGCACAATTATCGCTGCATGAAAACTGTTTCTGATAATTATTCTCCAACGGTCCCTTCCATACTCCATTCGCCAGGGCGAGAATGTATCGGCTTGGATCTGAGCAGGCCTTCAATCTGACTCCCGTTGGCGAAGATCCGATTCTTCAGTCATGACTGAACCAAAATGATGTCGGAACAAAGGAGCTGGAAAATGAAATCGATCAAAGTGTTTGACAAGCCGATGTGTTGTTCGACAGGGGTTTGTGGACCACAAGTGGACCCGGTGCTCCCTCGATTCGCCGCCGACCTTGAGTGGTTGCGGTCTCAAGGGGTGTCTGTCGAGCGGTTCAATCTCGCCCAGCAGCCGGAGGCATTCATTCAGAACACAGAAGTTCAGACGCTTTTATCATCTGCTGGAACCGATTGCCTGCCACTGGTTTTCATGGATGAAGCGCTCATGTCACAAGCGGATTATCCCTCGCGGACGCTGCTTTCCAAGTGGACTGGGTTGGCTCCCGAAATGACGGTACTTCCGATGCTGTCTGGTGGCGGATGTTGCGGGACGACTGATTGTTGTTAGCCGTTTTTGCATGACAGAAACTGGCAACATCTATCATCACAAGACAAGCCTGTTCACGGTGCGTACTTCGCCAGTAATCCAGTAGGGAAGCAAAGCATCCGCCGAGACGCGAAGTCGATCTGTGTACCCGCTTCACTGCACCGCGAAGAGCCGCCCCCTCCTGATGCGTATCCTCGCGGTGCACGAAGATTCAAAAATTAGCACTATGAATCATTCCTCGAGTGATTGACGTCATCTGCGTGCCCCACGCTTTCACCCGGAACAGCCAATGAAAATTCTCGATCATCCCACGCGCATCCTGTTTTTCACGGGTAAGGGTGGCGTTGGCAAAACGTCATTAGCCTGTGCGACAGCAGTTGCTTTGGCTGATCAGGGTAAGAAGGTCCTGCTTGTTTCTACCGACCCGGCTTCGAATCTCGACGAAGTGCTTGGCGTTAAACTTGGGAATCATCCGACTCCCGTGCCGTCTATACCCAACCTGAGTGGGATGAATCTTGACCCTCAGGCTTCTGCCGCCGAATATCGCGAACGCATGGTCGGGCCGTACCGAAAGCTCTTACCCGCCTCAGCAATCAAGAGCATGGAAGAACAGTTCTCTGGCTCTTGCACTTTAGAGATTGCCGCCTTTGACGAGTTTTCACGTTTACTTGGTGATATGAAAGCAACTGTCGAATTCGACCATGTCATTTTTGACACGGCACCAACCGGTCACACGCTAAGACTGCTGTCGCTTCCCTCTGCGTGGTCATCATTTCTGACGGCCAATTCGACGGGAACTTCCTGCCTGGGGCCACTCGCCGGATTACAATCTCAACAGGAACTCTATCGAAAAACCGTCGAATCTTTAGGTGACGGAAAGCTGACGACGCTTGTTATGGTGACCCGGCCCGAAATCACGGCCATTCGAGAAGCGGCACGAACGAGTGTCGAACTCGCTGTGCTTGGTATTCATAATCAACACCTGATCATCAATGGCTTTTTCACCACCACTCATCCTGATGATGCGGTTGCCGTCGCAATGCAAGCGAGAGTCGCAAATTCCATTGCCTCGATACCACCAGCATTGGCGTCACTGCCGCGATCAACCGTCCCGCTTACCGCGATCGGTATCCAGGGAATTGCGTCTTTACGAGCGATGGCCAGCGAAACCGAGTTTATCTCTGTCGAAAACCTCCCGGATGCGCCTTTGTCAGCATTACCGCTCGGCCTTGGGAGTCTGATGGACGATCTGGCGGCTCCTGGTCATGGAGTGATTCTGGCGATGGGGAAAGGTGGCGTCGGCAAGACGACAGTTGCTGCCGCAGTCGCCATCGGCATGGCGGAACGGGGTCACCGTGTTCACCTTTCCACAACAGACCCGGCCGCACACATCGCCGCTGCCGTGATTGGCAACTCGATGCCAAACCTTCAGGTGTCTCGCATCGATCC
>JBAXBD010000116.1:0-12113 GCA_037142165.1 Schlesneria sp.
AACGAGGACTCCGTTACCGATGAACCGATCGAGGACTTCGACAGCAGCATTCAGCAAACCACCCGGATTGCCTCGCACGTCCCAGATCAAAGCCTGCATCCCTTCGCGTCGCAATTTTGTCATCGCGGCGTCAAGTTCTTCCGCCGTGTTCTTTTGAAATCCGGTCATCCGGATGTAACCAATATGATTGGCTCGGTCGATGATCTTGACGACCGGAATACTTTTGACTTTGACCGCTCGGCGAATCAATGTCGCTGGGCGTTCTTCGTTCGTATTCGGGTCAGCAAGCTGCAGCCGAACACGGCTGTTAGGCTGGCCCTGTAACATCGTCGCCGCTTCTTCAGTGGTCAGCTTTCGGCAGTCCCGTCCATCAATGGCGACGATAAAATCACCGACTTGTGCTCCCCCTTCCGAGGCAGGGCTTTCTGGCAGAACGTTGACAAGCAGCAATCCTTTACCGGATTCGGCCTTCATTTCGATTCCGATCCCGACGAATTCACCATCGATATTGTTGTAAAGATCACCCAGCTTTCCCGGAGTCAGATAGCTGCTGTAGTCGTCGAGCGAATTACAACCACCGAAAACAAATTCCATCACCACAGCACTCGGCGGAAGATTCAGTTCCCGCTGGGTCAGATCACAAAGTTCGACGACAATCCGACGAGCACCGTCGACCCCCACAGCGGGCTTATTCCAAAATCGTTCTCGAAGAGTCGTTCGGACCTGAGCGATTTTATCGCGGTCGCCGTAGGGAAGGTTTCTCTGCAGGAATTTATCGTTGTTCAGACCGAAATACAAACTTTCGGTTCCGTGTGCGATGAAGTTCGTGCCGCTGACGGTATCGACGTAATAGTGTCGAACCTTTTCAAGCACGTCGTCCAGATAAACCATCGCTTCGGCGCGTGACATCGGAAGCATGGTGTTGACGAATGACTTGTCCGCGTATCGACGTTCAATCGAGAAATGAATCTTCGATTGTCGCAACCCTTGCTTGAGCTGTTCATTGTCAGGCCAGCTCTTCAAGGATTTTTCGTAGAGCTCAATCGCTTCGACCCAGCGACGCGAGTTTCGCAGATCAAGCCCTTCCTGGATGACAGTCGCGGGACCATCTTCAGTAGAAACGGTGCGGGTCCGAATCAAGCGACCTTCAGCGATCTGGTCTGCCGCGTGGACCGCACCGAACATTGATGCCGCAGTACAAACTGCAAACGCGCGTTTTAGGAATTTTGAGGATAGCATTGTCGATCATCGCCCTTCTGGATTGAACAGGCTGGTGAGTCCTGCGCCGGTCTTGCACACTCCCCCTCGAAGTGTGAACGGCGGACATGCGGCCCTCGAATCCGTGTGGCAAGTCGATTACTGGGGTCGCCAGCTCTCGACATCCGCGTCGTCAAAATTGAATATATGGCGTGAAACCATGATGTCAAATTTCAACACGCAAAGTTTAAACGGAAGTCTTGACGTCGTCGGTGAATTCTACGCAGAACACGCGATCGGATCGGCCAATTCAATTACGTAAGTGTCCCACGAAGCGAAATCGGGGGGATTAAACCGATTTGCGGGGTATTGAGGGCGATTTTGAGCCGTCAGAGATCGCCTGGTCGGCTTCATCGTCCGGATCAGAAAAATCGAACAATCCGACGATCTCTCGAAAACTTTGTCCCCGGACAGATTCGTGGTGAAGAAAAACCACATTCGGTGTCATAAATATTCATCATCGTCGTGAAGATCGTTTTCGGTGACGATTCGGTGTCCTGCATCCTTCAGAATATGAAGGGCCTGATCAACATCATCGACGAACATGGCGATGGCACCGCGACCATTTCGCCGGTAGAGCAGGGGGTAAGCGTGATGGATATTGACTTCCGCTTTTACCAGAGCGGAACAAACCATGTGGATTGGCTTATCGCTGTCAGGCAACTCGACGCCGACGACATCACTTTCACTGAATAGAAACCCGGAAAGTTCCAGTTTTTCGCGGGCGCGATCGGCGTTGTCGAACATCAGACGGACCATGGCAAAGTCGACCGAATCGACAATGCTCATGGCCATGACACGCGTATCAAGCGATTCAAGTTGTCGCATGACATCATTCAAGCGACCGACACGGTTTTCCAGAAAGATACAGAACTGACGCAAGCAAGGCCAATCCCGGCCACGCAGTGTCTCGGTATCGTTTGATTCGCCCTCGCCCCCCTGGAAATTTTCAGGCATGTCGTCGCTCCGTCGATCGTTTAGAACTTGGTTCCGAGGAACCCCGTGCAAGCCGCACGCACACTTTTCGCTGCAAGCCAATTCTGATATTCACTCTACGACAAACGACTATCGATGGTCAATCGGTCACGAAGCAGCAGCCATGCTTTGCCACGGGCAAAAAGTTGGATGGCACGTGGTTAACATCGCCGGTCATACCGTGTTCTTCGAAAGTGATGAGACTTCGTCACAGATGAACTCTCATAAGCACAAAAGAGTTTTGACCACGAATCTGACGAATCGCACGAGTAAGAATGAGGAGAATCCCAGGAATTTTGAATTTTCTGATTAGCGAAAATCAGCGCTGATTGGTGTTCGTCTCTTTCTTTTCTTCGTCTTCGGTTCTCTGCAGAAAACTTTTTTTAAGGCGTATTTGTGATTCGCACCGTGCTGTTTGATATGGGAAATGTCCTCGTCCATTTCAGCCATGATCGAATGTGTTCACAGATTGGAGCACTCTGCGGCCGAACCGGCAGTGAACTTCGACAGTGTCTGATCGATTCCGGCTGGCAATGGGATTTCGAACGAGGTCTTGTGACACCCGAAGAATTTCACCAGTGGTTTGAATCAAAATTCAAAACCAAAGTTGATCTCCAGAAGCTGGCTCATGCTGCATCTGACATCTTCACGCTGAACACACCAATTGTTCCCGTTCTCGACGAACTCAAATCGCGTTGCTACCGACTGGTTTTGTTGTCAAACACCAGTGTTTTCCACTACGAATTTGTCAGCAAGCAATTTCGGGTTCTCGATCGTTTCGACGATTTCGTATTGTCTTACCAGGTTCACGCGCTGAAACCTCAACCTGAGATCTACCAAGCGGCATTAAAAAAGATTGGCTGCGACGCTCCGGATTGTTTCTACACCGACGACATTCCTCAATACGTTGAACATGGTCGGAAACACGGCCTCGACGCCGAAGTCTTTACGACGGTCGACGCGTTGAAACACCAACTGTCCACCCGAGGCATTCATCTTCGTAACAGCGTCGTGGTTTAGCGGAGGGGGTCGGGCGTTCAAATTTCAAAATTGGCAGTTCGAATAATCCCCTGTCGTAAACTCGGTCACGCAGCCAATTTTGTAATTTGAACAGCCGACCCCAAATCATGACGCCCGCCATTTCGTAATACTCACCGAGAAAAATCTGTGCGTGGAGCATAAGCATCCACCACAACAAACGACAAAGCCAATCACTACAATGACTTACGATCCACCTGCTTCGACATAATGGAAAAGAGTTTTGACCACGAATCTGACGAATCGTACAAATAAGAAACAGACGAGTTTAAAAGGTCATTGAATTTTCTGATTAGTGAAGATTAGTGCCAATTAGTGTTCTCGTCTTTTTCATTGTTTTTGGCTTTTTAACATTGGTGAGATCAACCAGAGAGGGTCGGGCGTTCAATTTTCAAAATTGGCCGATCAAGCGAATTGCATACACAGACCCGGACGAACGGCCATTTTTGAAATTTGAACACCCGACCCCAGAACGAAATCACATTTTTCCCGCATCATTCAGCAATCCGATATACATCAGCGCGATGCGGAAGATAAAGAAGATGATGACGCTCGCCACCATGCCCCAGATGACCCAGGCGAGTACCGCTGTCATCGCATCCAGACTTCGTCGTGCCTGATCTTCCAACTGAGGGCTGAGCCGTTCTAAAGTCTCAGGAACGGTCCCCGTCGCTTCTCCGACCCGGACAAGTTCCAGGTAATCGCGGGGAAACAAATGAGTTGCGTCCAAAGCGAACGAAAGATCTTCCCCTTCGGTAATCATTGCCGTCACCATGGGTGTGACAGCCGCAAAAGCACCATTTCCGGTCGCTTTCAGGCTTGATTCAAGGCTTGGATTTATCGACATCCCCGCCTGCTGAGTCAAAGCAAAGGCCCACGAAAACCTCGCCATGGCAAACGATCGCAGACAACCGCCAATCACCGGAATTCGCAATAACGCCGAATGGACAAACTTTCGTCCCTTCAAGCCTCGTACCAGAAAAAAATACAGGAACAAGCCGGCTAATGCGGTACCGAAGCAACCCCCCAGCCAGGTGAGTGCTCCAAGCGTTCCGGTCAGTCCCAGACCCAAGACGTCGAATGGCTTGTCGCCACTATTCGACGCGATCATCCCCAGAATCCAGATCAAGAGCGCAACGATAAAGATCGCGGCGACCAGTTGGAGTATCGGAAACGCAATCGCACTCAGAAACGTGCGACGCAGTCTAACAAGATTATCGTAATGCTCGGCGAGTGCGTGTAGAACTTCCGGCAACGATCCCGTCTGATCGGCAACACGGACCATATCCACCATCAATTCCGGAAACGCATCTCCCTGATTGCTCATCGCCGTCGAGACGTCAGAACCTTTTCGCAACTCATCAACGATTTCTTCAGAAATTCGCTTCAGCTTCGGGTAAGTCGACTTTCCACCGGCAACTTGAAATGCCTTAAGGATATTCACTCCGGAATGCAGCATCGTTCCAAGCGACCGGCAAAACGTGGCCAAAGTGGATAACGGCAACGTCGATGATGTCAGGAAATTGGACATGAGGAATTCCAAAGGGTAAACCAGCACAAGCAAGCCGCTGGATTGTCATAGACGCCTTCCGCATCAGCATAACGAATTGGTAGACATTACCAATCTCATATCTGACAGAAGTCACTTCATCCCTGGCCGAACCGTCGCGAAACGGGCGTCGGGAATGCCTGAAGATTCTGAGCTTCCCAGAATCAGGCGACCTTCGGAGTGCAAGATACGTTGCATACGAGTCAGAATCTTCTCGCGAGTGGCTGGGTTCATATAAACCAGCACGTTTCTCAGCAGAATTAAATCCATTGTGGGAAAGGGTGGCCAGACTGCGGTCAGGTTCAATTGCTGAAAGCGGACCATCCGTTTCAAACGATCGTCGATTTGCCACCCATCACCATCCTGGCGAAAATGTTGAGTCAGCCGGGCAGGGGTCAAGCCTCGTCGGACTTCCACATCGGTATAGCGACCTGACCGCGCCTGTTGCAACGAGATCTCTGACAGGTCCGTCGCTAACAATTCGATATGCCAGTCATTCAATCGTTGAGCGAATTGTTCGCGCAGAATCATCGCCACGCTATAGGCTTCCTGGCCTGTGGAACAGGCGGCACACCAGATGGATAATCGACGTTCTGGTGCCTGTCGAGCGATGAGACGCGGCAAGATCCGCTCGGTCAGCTCATCAAAATAATGTGCATCTCGAAAAAATGAGGTTTCGTGAGTCACCAGCGATTCGATCACTTCCTGAATCAGGCGTCGATCGCATCCAGTTCGAAGTTGCGTCATCATCGGTTCGAGTGAGTCAAACCCGTGTTTCTGTGCAACTGGAAGCAACCGGCAGGCGACAAACTTGTCCTGATCCCCTTCAATCGCGATACCCGCCTGGTCTTCGAGAAGCTCGCAGATGAATGCGAAACTGTTGTTATCGAGCATTCGTTGGCCTCGAATTGACGTACAGGCTGATGTACCGGGAGATATCAGAAAGTGGCAGCACCATGTCCGCCAGTCCGGCGGTCGCCACCTGACCGGGCATGCCCCAGACGATGCTACTGGCTTCGTCCTGAACCAGAATCGATCCGCCAGCCTGCTTGATCATGCGACATCCCGCCAGGCCGTCAGATCCCATTCCGGTCAGAACAACAGCGACACAATGAGCACCGACGGCCGTCGCGACGGACTGCAACAACATATCGGCCGACGGACGGCAACCATTCACTTCCGGCTCGTCATTTGGTGCAACCTGCATGACGTTGCCGCGCTTTGTCACCGTGACATGCCGTCCTCCCGCAGCGATCCAGACTGTGGAGTCCGTCAGCGAATGGGCATGATCGACGACACGAACAGTCCGACCCGACTGGCGACTCAGGCTTTCGGCAAGACCGGTGGTAAACCCTGCTCCCATATGCTGGACAATCACGATCGGCGTCACAAACGAACTCGGCAGGGAAGAAAGTACACTTGCCAGTGCATTCGGTCCCCCTGTGGATGTGGCGATCGCGACCAGTTCCACTGAGCGAGATGAACGAGCCTGGACGACCTTACTCTCCTGCGCCGGCTTTTCGACAACTGCCGGAGTACCTGCATTTCGATTCAGTCGAATCCCCGCCAAACCGTCACGTAGACGAAGACTGGACTGATCTGAAGAAGGCGTGCCAAGATTCTTGATCTTCTTAATCAATTCGTTGTGGATGCAGCTCTCAAGTTCCGGACTCGAGTCAGGTTTCATCAAGTAGTTGGTTGCTCCAAGCAGAAGTGCATCAACCGTTGTCTGAGAGCCTCGATCCGTCAATTGACTGAACATGATGACTGGCAGCGAAGGGGCCTTTTGACGCAAGGCGGCAAGTGTTTTTAAGCCTTCTTTTTCCGGCTCAATCACGTCAAGCAAGACGACGTCGGGATTCAGTTCGGCCAGTCGGGCCAGTGCAACTTTGCCGCTGGCTGTGACAGCCACAATCTCCAATTCAGCATCAGCACTCAGAATTTTACGGAGCGCGTCCCGACTGACGGAGGACTCATCGACGATCAGAATGCGGATTCGATTCATGTACTGATTGTAACACTTTGGATGTCGCTTGCGACACTATGGCTTCGATCGCACGAATAGTATCGAAGACTAACAGCAACTGTGAGGGGAGTTGAAAGGCTCCCCGAAAGAGACTTCGGGTTTCGGTAGCGGTTGTGTCGGGTGGCTTCGTGAATAATGCCGAGTCCACTTCAATGACATCCCCCATATCATCGACGAGAAGGCTCATGAGATTGCTGCCATTGCGAACAATGACGTTGATTGGCAGTCGCTGATCGACCGATCGTGCAGGTCGCCGCAGAAACCGGCGAAGGTCGATCGCCACGACGATTTGGCCGCGCATGTTGATCAAACCCGCCACGATGGGATGCGCCAGCGGAACCGGAGTCAATGCCTGAGTCGGCAGGACCTCGTGAACTTCACTCACGTCGATCCCGAGAAACAGGCCATCCAGATGAAACGTGAAAATCTTTTCTAATAAAGCCATGTTTGGGCCAGAATTTTGAGATCAGTATGACGACTGCGGAAATTGTGAGAATCATGCAACAATCTCATTCGCTACGGAACTGGGAAACGAGTTCATTAAGCTGCGTCGCCAGGCGAGTGGCATCTTCGGCAGCAGTCCTGGTTGCCGCCGCTCCCGCAGCCGTACCTTCCGCTGCTTTTGCCACCTGAATCACGTTTTCCGTGATTTCCAAGGTTCCCTTCGCCGCGTCGGCGACATTGCGGCTGATATCGCGAGTGACGACGGTTTGTTCTTCGACAGCCCCGGCGATGGAATTCTGAAAGTCGTTGATCTGCTGAATTGTGTGACTGATACGACTGATCGCAGCAACAGAATCACGAATATCACTTTGAGTCACGTCGATTTTGTGACGAATCGTTTCTGTCGCGCTCGCCGTCTGCTTGGCAAGTTCTTTGACCGCGTTCGCGACCACAGCAAAACCTTTACCCGCCTCACCCGCTCGAGCCGCTTCAATGGTAGCATTCAGCGAAAGCATGTTCGTCTGCTCGGCGATGGACGTGATGACCTTAATCACTTCACCAATTTCCGCACTGCTTTGACCAAGTTTTGCCACCGTCGAATTGGTTGTCGCCGCCAATTGAACAGCATCTGTCGCAACGCGCGCGGCCTGGTGGGTGTTGTTGGCAATCTCGCGAATGGCGGTACTCAGTTCGTTCATCGCCAGCGATACGGCTTGAGTATTGTTATTGACCTGTTCTGCGACGAGCGATGTCCGATGCGCCTGTTGCGAGGTCATTTCGGCGTTGGTCGACATCTGCGAACTGACGTCGGTTTGACGGTCTGCCGCTCGATTCAGCTCCGATGCACCAGAACGGATCGAACGAATTGCTGCAAGCATTCCATCAGCAGCCTGATCCACGGCAGTGGAAATCTCGCCAATCTCGGAATCGGATTTCACATTCATTCGACGTGTCAAATCGCGGTTGGCCAGCGATTGTAATCCGGCGACACAATTCGCGAGCGGAACCGTAATACTGCGAGCGACAATCGCGACCATCCCGACGGCGACTGCCAGAGCCAGTGCCGTCAACAACAGCGACCAGAGTCTTCCGTTTCGAAACACCTTGGCACGAATCGACAGTAATTCCGTCAATTCCCGTTCTCCGATATTCCCCAATTGATGACCCGCCTCGAACGCCTTGAAAATGAGCTGGTCGATTTCGGCTCCACGGCCATTCAGCTTGTTTGCTTCGCTGGCATTGAGTTGGCCTAACAGTGAATCGATCGCAATGATGAAGCTGTCTAGCGCAGGTTCAATCTGTCTCATCGAGTTGCTGATCCCGTGAAAATTGATGTCTTCTGCTAAAGCGGTCCGAATGCTGTTAACGACAGGATCGTAGTCCGCCTCCTTGATTAACCGGCCCGTGGAAACCAGATTGACGATGTCGGTCATTTCCAGTTCTGGCTTGGCGAAGGACTTTCGAACCAGCAAACGTAATTCGGCGAGATGGTTTTGAAGCCGGGGTAATCCGATGCAGATTCCATCCACCAGATAAAAGCTGTCGAGATCGGGATCAAGAATAAGATTCGACGTGTCAATCACGTGCGAGGCGAGTTTTCTTGCCTGTTCGCCGAGTGCCCGGTGACGAGCCTCATCGACTTCAGGGGTGAGTTGAGCCCTTTCCGACTTGTACCGCTGCCACGACGCGTTCATTTCACGAGGGAGCGAACTCGAACGCTGCCGCTGAGCGAGTGCTGCTTCATTGACCTGCAAGGTATTGCCAAGATGCCGCTCCAGTCCGTCGAGCCTTTGTAGCGACTGGTCGATCTTCCCCTGTTCGCTGGCGAGTTCCGACTCAACGACTTTGTCCGCGCGGGAAAGCCAATCGTGACGAGCGAGGGCTCGGGACAAATCATGGATCGGTCGTTGAAACTCGATCCCTGCCAGTTCCTGCTCGGCAAACCGAATATCCCGGTTGAATCCCGCGATCATGTAGTAAAGCAGGACCGCAATCGGAAGCGAAAAGCTCAGGCTGATCCACAACAGTTTGTTGGAAATTCTTCGTCGAGTCAAAAAGTTGGCTGCCATTGGTCAGTCTCACGGAAAAAATCAGGAATAAAAAGTTGTTCGTTGTTTTCAGTTCAGGTGGAGAAAGTCAGTCACTCGTCCAAGAACGACTGCAGTCCCGACGACTGTAGCGGGACCGCTGGGCTGCACGTTCGCGTCGGCAGTCCGCAAGTCCGGCGGACGCTGGGCAACGTCGATAATCCGATCGACCAGCAGCCCCGTGCATGATTCTGCAATACGATAAACCACCACCGAAAGAAGCCGATTATCGGATGCTGGCGTGCTCGTCTCTAACCGGTTTTGTGACAAATCCCGAAGAGGCAGGATTTCGCCACGATACTGCAACACATCACCCGTTGCCGATTTTTCAACGTTCGACAAAGGAATCTGTTCGAGACAGACGACATCAGCCAGCGGTATTGCGATCTGGCGTTCACCGTCAACCTGGCAAATCAAAACCTGGTGATCGAGACCAGCATCCACCACAGGCGCCGCCTCGGTGTCATGAAACAGGGTCCTCTCCGCCTCCAGCAATCCCGCGCTGCGCGCAATCCCCAGTACGTCAAGAATTAACGCGATGGATCCATCACCCATCAACGCCGCACCGCTGTATTCTGTTTGACTCGCAAGAAGTTCACCCAGCGGCTTCACGACGATTTCCTGGGCATCGCCAATCGCATCGACCAGCAAAGCAAACCGACGAGTACCGGACTTCAGCACCAGGATTTCGAGTTTTTCACGAGCCGTGATCTCGCAGTTCGAACAAATATGCAGTTTCTGGCACAAGTCGGCCATCGGCAAAAGATCGCCACGGAGTTTCAAAACCGGGGTGTCGTAAAAGAGGTCGCAGGCAAGGTGCCGTTCCTCTCCTTCCAGACGCAGCATTTCCACGACGTTGATTTGTGGAATCGCAAATCGTTGCGATCCGCAAGCGACCATGACAGCAGGAACAATTGCAAGTGTCAGCGGTACGGTCAGGCGAACGGTTGTCCCGACATCCTTCTGAGTGTGCAGTTCGATCGTTCCACCAATTTGCTCGACGGAGGTTTTTACCACATCCATCCCCACGCCACGGCCCGACAAGCTGGTCACTTTTTCTGCGGTCGTAAAGCCAGGGAGGAAGATCGAATTTCTCAACTCACTTTCGGTCGCCAGCAGCGCCTTTTCAGGGGAAATGACACCAACTTCAACAGCTTTTTTCCGGATGCGTTCCAGGTCAAGCCCGGCACCATCATCAGAAATTTCGATATGGACCTGACCGCTTTCCTGGAATGCGCGAACGAGAAGTCGACCGGTTTCAGGTTTCCCCTTAATCCGGCGCAAATAGGGCTTTTCGATCCCATGGTCGATCGAATTTCGAACCAGATGCACCAGTGGATCGGCGATCGCTTCGAGCATCGATTTGTCGAGCTCTGTATCGCCTCCCTGCAATTCGATCTCACATTGCTTACCACATTGTTTTGCCAGATCACGAACGATGCGAGGATACTTTTTCCAGGCGTTGCGAACCGGCTGCATTCGGGTGCGCATGACGCCGTCCTGCAATGCGGCGGTCAGGCGATTCAAACGCTGAATCGGTTCGGTTAATTCGTCATCGTGACGACTGGCAGTAATCTGCACGATCCGATTACGAGTCAGCACCAGTTCACCGACCAGATTCATCAGATCGTCAAGGTGGTCGATCTGAACCCGGATGACGGTTGATTGCTCGGGTTCAGAAAAAACCCGGCTACTCAATGACGCACCAGAATTCAATGACGAACCAGAACCTGAGTCACTGAGACTTGCGGCATTCTCCGCTGACGGAGGTGGCTCGAAGAAAGCGGGAGTTTCAGGTGGAACTGATTTGGGCTCGACCCTGCCCGGTTGAGGAAAGATTTCCGATAGATCCAGTGCCTGGGTTTTTGCATCACCGGTCTGTTCTGAAACCTCGCCCAGTTCATCAAGTATCTGTTCCCGGAAATTTGATCCGGGTGCCTTCGGGGTAACGGTCGATGGCTTTGGCGATTCTGCCGGCGATTCGTTCTGGGCCGTCGATTTCCATTCACTCAATTCGCGGATCAATTCATCGTGCTGCAGATCACCTTCGGTCCCGCTGGAATTGACTTCGGCAACAACATTTCTGATCGCATCCACTAACCGCAGCAAAAGGTCGGTGACTTGCGAATTGACCGGAATCGATCAGTTGACCAGCCTGGACAGCAGCGATTCTCCTGCATGGGCAACAGCTCCCAGTTTGGGAAAATCGAGAAATCCCGCGTTTCCTTTGATCGTATGCAAGACCCGAAAGACAATATCCAGGCGCGATCTGTCCTCGGGTGCAGCTTCCAGCGCAACCAGCACGGCATCAATACGGTCCAATCCTTCCCGACATTCGACAACGAATTCTTGAAGGATTTCTTGATCGTGGGACATGGGCGTAGGTTTGGCTCGGGGACGACAGTTTCGAAGTTCACGGAGAAAAATCGCGGAATAATCGATTTGACGCTACCGAACAGGTTAGTGCGCGCTCCACACCCATTGCGTGAATTTCATCCATTTTTTGCAAAAACGAGATGACCCGTTACGATTCTGTCGATTACGCCCGGGCGTTGATTTTTGAGAACATCTGAGAGGGGTTTGAGCGTCAGCACTCGCGAAAGCGCTTTGAAACCAGCGACGCCAATACTGTCATCCCGATCCCTGGCGGGCAACGCCGTAAAGGATTTTTCGTTGGTCGACGAGGTGTTCGCAAAATGCCCGTTTGTCCTTATGCCGGAGGCATTAAAGCGATTAG
>JBAXBD010000117.1:0-12033 GCA_037142165.1 Schlesneria sp.
GTACCGTCACTACCCCAGTCATGGTTGATGCCTGGATAGAGATCCGTTTTCGGATAAGGTACTGGCGATGCATGTTCTTCCGGTGCCGTTGCCAAATGTTTCGCAGGGAATGCGAAGCTGCGAGCCCAGGCGCGTCGAACGGCGTCTTGTTGAGCGGCGGCATTCCACTCCCCTTCGGCGAGATTGATGCCGTCGTTCTCAAGAAGTGTGCCTCGACGCTGATGCAGTTCTGTCAGTGCCTTATTGTAATTGATAAGCGATGTGTAGTAGGCAATTTCCGCAGTGGCGTTACTTGCCTGAGCTCTCAGGACGAGGTCGAGCGTAGCGCCGCTGACCCCCGCATCGTACTCAGCCTGCACGGCCTGGACTCGCCGTTCCGAAGCAATCTTTTGATCGAGATAAGTTCGAGAAGTCATGTAGGCCAGATCGATTTTCTGAATCGAATCCGCCAATTCATGGCTGATATCTAACTCTTGAGCAGAAAGGGCAGCACGAGCTTTAACTAATTGGAGTTCGAGGTTGTGCAACTGTGCCCGTGCTGCACGGAAACCAAGTGGCATCGAGAATTGCAATCCGACGTTCCATGTGTCCTGGTTCCCGCGAACGAGCGCGCCGTACGAACTGTTGTAATAACTTACGTCTTCTGGGCCTCCTGAATTATTCCCAAGTAAGTTGCGGCCCAATCCGTTGAGCTGGTATGAAGAAATCAGGTTGAGTTGTGGGTTCACAACACTCTCTGCGGCTCTTACTTGAAGCTGCAAACTCTTGATCTGCCACTTCTGCTTACGCAGTTCGAGTCTTCGCGTCAGTCCATCGATCAGAATTGATTCCCATTGAGCGATGAATTCTCCCTCAAGTGGATTGTCGGCGGGTCGAATGATCTTTCCATCGTTGACTGGCAAACCGAGCTGTTTTCGAAAGTCGTTTTCGGCTGCCAGAATGCGCCCCCATGCGTTTTCAACATTTGCTCGGCTTTGGAAATAAAACTCGCGCGCCTGCGCTTCGTCGCTGGCTTTACCGCCTGTCGCCCCGACATCCATCTTCGCTTTGACTTCGCGCCACGTTCGTAAGGCACTTTCGCGGTTCGCATTATCCGCCGCAAATTGCCGATACGCGAGGTACAATTCCCAGTACAGATCTTCAACGTCTTTGACCATTGTGACAACGGAGTTCTCAAAATCCGCAATCGAAATGTCAGTGTTGATCCGGGAAATTGCCACACCTTGAGACACACCGGTAACGCCACCGAGACCGGCGCGTGCGGGGCCAGCGATGCGGTTATATTCGACGCCTCCGTAGGCCCATAAAGGTTGGTTAAACTGGACCTGGGCCAGACTCGTATAACTATTTCCAAATAGCAAGTTTGGCTGATTCGAATTGAGATAATTCCAATTGTTATTCAACGTGACCGATCCACCGGTCGCAAACGTTTTTGCTAAGGCCGAAGTGAACTGTGTTGTATCCTGATTCAGGCCGAAAGGGTGGAGCGGTGTCGTCGTATTGGTGAACGCGCTATTGGAGATTATCGAGTTGTTTCCGCTGGTAATTGCGCTTGTAAATGTGGCATCATAGTCAGCAAGTGCAGCTTCGACACCGCGGTTACCGTACAAGAAACCCGATTCACGAATGGCCGTATCGTAAACGGACGGATTTTGCCCAGGATTCTGCAGAAGCGTTGCGTTGCTAGCGCGAGTCCTGATCAACTTGTTGTTCTGCACGGCCAAGTGAACGGCCTGCATGAGCGTCATTTCCCAGACTTCGTCGTTATGCCGGTCGCGAACCGTATGCGGGCGCTGCGACTCGACCACTTGTTCCGATGTTGGCTGATCGACATTCGGATATTCGATGGCAAGAGTTTTATTTTTGTAATCCTGAAGCTGTGCGTCTCCCAGGTAGGAAACGGGTTTTGCAGTGCGACAACCAACGAGGGCGCTGGAAATCAACAACGCATTGATCCATCGGATCGATCGCCTCCACCGCATGGGATGCATCCTTGCCAATTATGCCGTCCGTGGCATTACCGATACATTGTGCTCTGCGTCGCGCAGAGATCCTTCGATGCATAACCATTGATAATGGTGCACATCGCGAAACTCGCACGATCAGTATCGGCGG
Organism: Schlesneria sp.; assembly: GCA_037142165.1. Lineage (GTDB taxonomy): Bacteria > Planctomycetota > Planctomycetia > Planctomycetales > Planctomycetaceae > Schlesneria. Next base: position 2,116 of record JBAXBD010000117.1, read on the forward strand.
CAGAAGAGTTACTGCATGACCCGATTCCGGGCTGACAGACAGTCTGAGGCTTATCAGAAGTATCGGATAAACTGTACAGAACGCATTAACAGATTTTCCTGAATAACCCGCGAAGGCGGAAAAAATTGCATTTTGGCCGATTGTTTAGAGTCGACTTCGATGAATATCGAAAATGGGCTGGACTTTGAGGTTACCTGGTTACTAACCAAGTCGTAACGCTGTTGTCGTGCGATGAGAAAGGATTCGACCTGTGGTTTCAGTCAATGACTCAGTTCCGCATTCAACCCGTCCGTTGAAACATCACTTACGGATGACAACCTCAGAACCCTTCACAAGAAAGTTATAGACCTCGATGACCTCACGATCCGCCAGGCGAATGCAGCCTCGTGATTCGGCCTTTCCGATGGAATCCGGATCGATCGTTCCGTGAATACCGTAGCTGTCGCCGAGATCAATCCAGCGCTCGCCGAGAGGGTTTGAAGGGTCGTCAGCCGGGATTACTTTTCCGTCCGGTCCCGTGTACGGAGGGTTCTCAACCTTGTTCAGCACCGAAAACTTCCCAACGGGGGATGAACCGTCTTTACCAATACAGACGGGATAGCGTTTGACATAGTACCCCTGCAGATGAATCGTCAGAGCGAAGTCGCGTAATTCCACAACGGCAGCGAATGGCCCTTTGACGACTTTAAGTTTCTGCCCGACCTGAATTCGCCGCGGCTCGGTTCGATTCAGCTTCGAAAGATATTCCCAGGAAAGCTGGTATTTCTTTGCGATGACTTCCATACGTTCCCCAGATTGGATCACATAAGGCTCAATAAAGTGAGGCTGCGACTGGAAAAAAATTGTCTTGGCCGTGCCGTCGATCGTATCCTGAATCCGGGAACGAAAATCCTTGTGGTTCCAATAGAGTTTTGACAAAAGTCGATGAGCGGCCATCGTTTCCCCCGCTGCAATTTTGTCTTCGGCAGCAGCGAGTTGTTCTTGTGGTGTCACAGAATTTGTCGGTGTTGACTCACGAGCATCGTTGGATCCTTCCGCAGGATCCTGGTGAGCGACCACGGTCACTGCGCTGCGACGTTTGCCCTCTTGTGGTTTGCGAGATTCGGACGGCGGATCCAGCTCTGCTGTGGATTGTTCTCGTGATCGAAGACTCGTCCGTCGATGTTCGGAGCGGTCATCCTGATCCCATGATTCAGACGCACCCGTATTTTGCGTTTCTGCGACTCGACGTGCAGGAATGACATGCGAGTGGTTGATGTCGTTATTGGCTTTACTGGTAAGCGCCACAGAAGTACTGAAATCAGGCTCGGACTGTTGCTCGAAAACGGCGGGATCATCTGGAGCGTCGTTCACGGCAACTTTGGCGCGGCGAGCGGAGGCTGTTTTGATCGGGTTAGGTGGCGGAAGCGGCTCTTGCTGGGTTTCCTCGATGCTCAGTGAGCCACTCTTGGCTGGACTAAGGGTCAGTGGTATCAGACCGCGGCTCCAGGAAAGTCCGATTCCGATTCCAATCCCGAATACCACAATCGTGAGCGCTGGCATATACCCGCGGAACATAGTACGTCTTCCATGACGAAATGAACCGAATTCGGCGACAATTCAATGAAGTCAGCCAATCCGTACAGGTGTCGATCTTTTGCAAGATTACGTAACCCTGAAAGGATATCCGGAGTCGGAATGACTCCAGGCAGACCCAATCGGGTTCTAACAGATGACAGAAAACTCAGCTACACGAATTCTTATGAAGTGGGGAATGGTTACCCATGCCGAACCGCTAAGTCGACGCATTTAACTGCTTCTTGGTTCGGCCAAAATCTCACAATTGCAACCGTTTGCGCCCTGAGCCTGCGCTGGGTTGTTCGAGTCTTCCTAGGCAAACACCGGCGATGTGTCCTCCAAAACCCATCGATAGTTTCCACGCATGATCGATGGAACGTAGTTTTGGCTTCCCTGGAGTGAGATTGAGAAGGCAATCGGAATCAGGTTCAATAAGATTCACCGTGGGTGCAACAATTTGATCTCGAATGGAGAGTGCTGTGACGGCTAACTCAACACTTCCCGCTGCTCCGAGCAAATGTCCCATCGCTCCTTTGAGGCTTGAACAGTCAAACTCGTCTGTCTCGTTACCAAATACCGCTCGAATTGCCTGGCACTCGACAGTGTCGTTGGCGACCGTCCCCGTTCCATGCAAATTGACATAGTCGGGGTTTCGAGAAGTAAGTGATCGAAGGTCGGCGAGAAGTTTTCGTAAAGAGGTTCCGGATGTATCAAGTTGAGTCAATCCGTACGGGTCCGACAACATCTTTCCTCCCAGCCATTCCGCATAACAGTGAGCGCCACGTTTCAATGCAGAATCTTGCCGTTCCAGAACCAGGCATGCCGCACCTTCGCCAATCACAAACCCGGTTCGATGACGGTCAAATGGCCGACAGGCGCGCGAAGGGTCGTGTGATTCTCGCGACAAAACGCCGAGCCGACGGAACGAACCCAACAGCGCAGGTTGGAGCGAAACGTCGGCACTTCCGACCAGCGCGATATCACAATCACCGTTTTGAATCAGTTCCGCACCACGCAGGCATGCAGCCAGTCCAGTAGCACAAGCGGCGATCGGACACAGGATTGGACCATAGCACCCGATCATGCTTCCAATGGCAGTCGCTGCTCGGTTAGGAAAAACGTCTAACCAATCGGCGGAATTCTCATTTGATTCTGATCGAAGTGAATGACCCACGTCTGTGCGCTGCTCGGCCAATAATCGTGAAAACGTGTGAAATCCACCTTTACTTGTTCCAAACACGACTGCAGCACACAGTTCTTCGAGCAACTGACGATCAAGACCCGCATCAAATAGCGATTCGTTTGCCGTCGTCAACGCAAGCTCGATAATTGGCTCGCGATGACGAAATGGGCGGTCTTTTGGTAAGCAGGTCGGTGCACCCGCCATTTGTGAACTTTCCGTCCACTGCGGGGCATCCAACCAACGCGTTGCGCTGCGACCCGACAACAAACCCGGCCACGAAGTCTCGCGGTCCGGGCCCAGCGGCGTGCAAAGGCCGATTCCTGTCACCACGATTCGGCAAGACTTGCGAGCAACATCCATCACGCGACTGGTTCAAACCCGGCGACTGGAGCGACAGACGGCGAACCCAGCCGCCGCCATCAACAGTACGACAACCGTTCCTTCAACGTAAAAAGGGCGAGACTGCTTAACAACGTTGGAAGGCAATACCGTCGGCGGGGTCGTTCCCTGGGCGGAGGCATTTTCAAGAACAACACCAAATAAACCAACGATGATCGTCAAGCTCAGAAGGGAGCGTCGCAATGGTCGCATCACAATAGGACTCCGCGTTAATCAAAAATAGCTGTCGAAATCTCGTACTAAATTCATCACAAAGAAGGTAAGTTGAAAAAGGCCGATCAACGACACCAGCGTGGATTACTTTTTCTTCTTTGGCGGGGCTGCTCCGAACTCTTTTCCATTTTTCTTCATCGCGGTTTCAAACGCATTACGAGCCGTGTCCCAGGCGGAAGCCATTAACGGGACGTGGCAACCACCTTGTCCCTTACATTCATTCATCCCTGGGTTTTCACCACACCCGCCTTGTCCTTTACACTCGTTATGACCGCCGCAGCTAGCGTCAGCAATGCTCGCACACGTCCCCTGTCCCGCACACGCGTTTTCCTTGTCTCGGCCAAGCCCCTTGCACGAGTTCAACCCGCGGCACGTGTGCGGCTCGTCCATAATATAAGCTTCCGCATTGGCGCTGAGGGTCACCCCGCCAGCCTTCGCTGCGGCAGCAGGCGCCGCCGGTAACGGGTCAGCATTTTTTGCGGGAGTTTTGGCATCATTACAGCCGACCGTCACCCCGGCGATAACGCCGGTCAGGGCGGCCAGGCTTAACTGATGAAACTCGCGTCGATCGATTCCGTTCGTGTTCATGGAATTCCTTTGCAAAAGCAATTTGACTGCAGTCTGGGATCGATCAGGTTAAAGCAATTCTCGAACATCGCTGACACAGCCCGAAATCGCGGCTGCGGCAACCATCGCGGGACTCATCAATAGAGTTCGTCCGGTAGGGCTTCCCTGACGACCCTTAAAGTTACGATTACTTGACGATGCACAGACTTCTCGGCCTTGAAGCTTATCGGGATTCATCGCCAGACACATCGAACAGCCCGCCTCACGCCATTGGAAACCAGCCGCTTCGAAGATCTTGTCCAAGCCTTCTGAAATCGCCTGCTCACGGACCTGTTGTGAACCTGGAACGACGAGCGCCTTAACGCCAGTTGCCACGTGTCGCCCCTTGGCAATCGATGCCGCTTCGCGCAGATCCGAGATCCGGCCATTCGTACAGGAACCAATAAACGCCACATTGATCTTGAGCCCACGGATTGGCTGCTGTTCCTTCAGGTCCATGTATTCGAAGGCGTCACGAATACCTTTCTGATCGTCGTTTGTGAATGTGGCGAGTGCGGGTAGCGTTTCATTGATCCCGACCGATTGCGCAGGATTGATGCCCCATGTCACGGTCGGTTCAATCTCACTTCCGTTGAAGGTGACGTAGTCGTCAAATTCGGCATCCTTCGGCGAGGCAAGACTCAACCACCACGTTGCGGCACGGTCAAAATCAGCACCCTGTGGAGCGAATGGACGCCCACGTACATAATCAATTGTTGTCTGATCAGGATTGATGTAACCGCAGCGAGCACCCCCTTCGATACTCATATTGCAGACGGTCATTCGTTCTTCCATCGACATCCGATCGAAAACCTCGCCCGCGTATTCATAGGCAAATCCGACGCCCCCTTGAACGCCCAGTTTTCGAATGATGTGCAGGATCACGTCCTTGGCGTAAACGCCAGGACGCAACTTTCCGGTCACTTCAATCCGCCTGACCTTGGGTCGGCTAAGGGCCAGCGTCTGCGTCGCCAGAACGTCAGCCACTTGACTGGTCCCGATCCCGAAGGCAATCGAACCGAAAGCACCGTGTGTGCTGGTATGGCTGTCTCCGCAGGCAATTGTCATCCCCGGCTGCGTCAGCCCTTGTTCGGGACCGACGATATGGACAACACCCTGTCGTTTGTCATCGAGATTAAACAGACGGATTCCAAAATCGCGGCAATTCTTCTCGATGGCCGACATCATTTCTTCGGCCAAACCATCGACGAATGGTCTTAGCTGGACGTCGGTTGGAATAATATGGTCGACGGTCGCCAGTGTCCGCTCGGGGTACTGAACTTTCAGACCTCGGTCCCGCAAAATTGAAAACGCCTGAGGACTGGTGACTTCATGAATCAAATGAAGTCCAATAAACAACTGCGTCTGCCCGCCAGCCAGCGAACGTACGGTGTGCAGATCCCAAACTTTGTTAAACAGGTTGCGACGGTCAGTCATAGCCAGAAACTCGATTCCCTTTGGTTGTCAAAACTGAATGTCCCTGATTCTAGCAATAAGACTCCCTTCGTGCGAATGTCCGGCACCGCCGGCTGGCACAGCCAGTATACGCGCGTCGGACGATGGGTTCAGAATAGCGAAATCGTTCGCGCGCTGGACGGCTCGGGTGATACCACTGCAGAGGAGGCTTTCAGCCTCTTCGCTTGTTTTACTTCAGCGGCTGGAAGCCACTGTTACGTCGCTGAGGCCTCTCGCCTTCGTCCTTCTTTTCAAAGTCGATGGCAAACGCAAATCGTCAAACGATAGGATGCGTTCCGTAGACGCATTTTATTCGGAACGGAACCTTTCATGTCGATCTGGACTTCTTTATGTGGGCACGCGGAACAGCGGGAGATGTTTCGCCGGACGATTCGGCGGCATCGATTGTCGCAGGCGTATTTGTTTATTGGTCCCGAAGGGATTGGCAAGCAGCAATTCGCCCGGCGTCTGGCACAATCGCTTCTGTGTCAAAATTCGGGTGAAGACCCCTTGGAGGCTTGTGGCGATTGTTCCGGTTGTAAGCCGTTTCTCGCCGGTGCTCACCCCGATTTCCTGTACGTCGGCTGCCCCGAAGGGAAACGAGAGCTTCCCATCGCGTTGCTGGTCGGACCTGAAGAACGACGCGGCCAGGAGGGATTGTGCCACGACTTATCGCTCGCACCGCTACCTGGATCGCGAAAAGTTGCAATCGTCGACGATGCTGACACGATGAACGACGCGAGTGCCAATTCTTTCCTGAAAACTTTAGAAGAACCTCCCGAGCGTGCAATTCTTTTGCTGATCGCCTCAAACCTGGACGCGTTACTCCCGACGATTCGATCACGTTGTCAGTTGGTTCGATTTTCCGCATTGGAAACCAGCGACATCGAGAAAATACTGCTGGAGCAGGATCTCGTTCAGTCGGACGCGGATGCAAAATTCGCATCGGCACTCAGTGAAGGAAGTCTATCGACGGCCAAACAGCTCCTGGAACCGGAACTACGCGAATTAAGAACTCTGCTGTATACGCAATAGGCGCAACCCAATTTCAGCGGCTTAGGGCTGTCTAAGTCGCTGCTCGAAGGGCTCGGCAAAATCAGCACAGAAACACCGGTTCAACGGATCAACGGTCAATGGCTGATTCGATTCACTGTCGAATTCTTCCGGGCAGCTCTTTTACGGCTTCACACTCCGTCAAACGACGCCGAACAAACGATTCCAGAAGTGATTCCGTTTGTGACTCGAGTCCAGAATTTGACCGATCCGATGGGCGTTCTCGGTCAATTGATCGACCGGTCTGTCGACGCATCAATGCATATTGACCAGAACGTACCGGTCCCGGCCACACTTGACGCTCTTTTTGACGAACTATCACGATTGCTACGAGGATCAACACAAGCTCGTTAGAAGATGCGTCTTGCTGAGACTAATTCGTGGGACTTGTTGCCCCTGCGACTTCGGTTTCCATGCGACGATGCTGCCGCAAATCATATCGCTCACCTGACTTCAGCACTGCAAATTCAGGGGTTTCTGCTGGTGCATCCGATTGTCGATCGAAGACCGTGACCTGATGTTGTCCGACGACTTGCATAGTCGATCCTCGAACAATCAATGCTGTCGATTCATCAACGCCCAAGCCGATCAATTCAGGATGAGCTTTCTTCAGCTTGGCCAAATCTTCCAGACGCTCTCGTGGTGTGAAGTGCTGATCGTTCGGCACGCCGGGCAAAAAGCAAAAGCCGCGGTCGTAGCCCTCTGTCATCATTTCGTCATTACCCAGTGGATTGCCGCGAACAAGGTATTCACCTTGAATCGTCGCGCCAGCGGAAGTGACGCCAATGACACCGCCTCGTCGCAAGACATCGTGAAACAGGGCGACAACTTTCGTGTCCAGGTTAGCATCCACCAGTCGCCATTGACGACCGCCGGTAAACCAGACGCCACGAGCTTCGGTCAGAAGAGCGATCAATGCGGGATCAGACAGGTTTTCTCCAGCCTTCGCGTGCAGCATCTTCACGTTTTTAGCTCCTGCGGCACTTAGCCAACCGCTAACGTCCTTCTGTTCAGGAGGAATTTCGCCTAAGGCGTTCGAAACGACAACGATCGGTGCATCTTTGCCCCCCGCAGCCTCCAGGAACGTGTCCACGACTTCTTTAGGAGTCGGGCCACCGCCGGTAATCACGAGCGTTCCGTTTTGAACATCTGGTGTCCGAGTGCCATTCGCGACCTTCATTGTCTCAGCTCGGGCACTTGCCGCCCGGCGAAGCGTCACAAGATCCGCACGCTTCCCAACCGCCAGCGACTCAAAACGTGCTGGTCGATTTGGAGACGGGGCAAGGCAAAGTGAGACGTCCGATTCACCAATGACTTCCAGCGAACGTCCCTGGACGATCAGGGCGGTCCCTTCGTCAATTCCGATTCCAACGGTTCCCGGCCGAAGCTGGATTGCTCGCATCAAACGTTCTTGCCGGTTTCGTTTGCGAAAGTGCTGATCAACGATCGTTCCCGGCAAAAAGCCTAAACCTGTCGAGAGTAATGGTTCTGTTTTTCCGTCTGCGATCATATGTCGCGACATGATTGCAGCACCGGCTGACGTGCCTCCGATAACGCCACCGCGGGCCAGCACACCGTGAAGACGTTCTTCGGTTTTGGTTCCTAAGTAACTTTCTGAAAGCCAATTTTGATTACCGCCGATAAACCAGACCGCAGTGGCATTATCGAGGACTTTCGAGAATTCCGGGTTGTTTGCCTGCTCGCGCGAGCGTGTGTGCAAAATGTCCAGACTGGCAATCTGATTATCACAAAGGCGGTCGTACCAGCCAGATAAACGCGAATGGGGATCAGAATCTGCGATCATGCTGGCCGACGTGACAATCACGATTCGTGCTTGTGGGCCCCCTCCCAGCTCAACAAATCGTTCAATGAGTTTCCCGGGGAGGACTCCGCCGCCGCAAATCACGAGCGAACCAGACTTCACGCAAACAGGATCATTCTCTTGATTGGCGACAATTTCCGCAGCAGACAAGCTTGGGAACATCCCGGCAGCGCCACAGAACGTCATGAGAATCAGGACGAATGGAATCAATACTCGAATCATTCGACTACGAACAAGTCGATTGAGTTGAAGCCTCATCATGAAGTCCAGCCCTTCGGAAAAAATTACCGATCAATATCACGGCCTTCGCCTCCGTGCGATCAAACAAAAATAGGTTGATCTGTTCCCGGATGCAAGGTGGATTCCCGCAATTTACCGACAAAAATTTTCCTCGGTTGCGTTCCTTCGGTCGCGCCCGAATTCAGCGAACTCGTTGACCCGACTGTTGTTAAACACAAATCACTTGCTGTTTCGCTTTTCGAGAACCTCTTTCCAGACCGGGCCATACACCTCTTTATCAAACGGCGGGCATCCGGTGGCTGTCTGTCCCAGAGGGTGATCTTTGAACCTCATTAAATTCGTGCAGTATGAAAATGTTCGACAGGTTGTTTTTCGATTCAAGTGTCCGTGTTCCATCAGTTGCCTGACGAAATCGGGCTGGGACAGAGTGGCTCGGCCAAGTCCGACCAGCGAACAACGACCGGCCACCCGGTTCCCCGCGGCAGCATGCATCGCAAAGTCCTGCAACCAACTATATCCACTACCAACAACAGGAACGTCGGGGATCACACCCTGGATCACTGCCGTCGCGTCGAAATGCCTTAAAACACCCAATAATGGGTGTTCCGGCGCATGGTACCCGTCGACGGGGGGAAATTCCGCCGGTCGCAGGACATGTGGATTTCCATACGGATTCCCCGCCGTGACATTAATGAGTGACACGCCCCACTCTACCAGCCACTTGGCCACCTGTATCGGTTCGGCCAGGTCGACCCTCGAATAATCCTGAGAATCAACGCCAAAACTTGTCCGAATGGGAAGCTGGTGCGGGATCGGCTTTCCGATCGAATCCGGACCTGCACGAAACGGAATCCCGTCGTACACATTCAACCGTGAAGCGATGACCAGCGACGGGACTTCCGATCGAATTCGCTGGATGATATTCCGCACCAGCCGGGTCCGATTTTCCAGACTCCCACCATAATCCCCCGGTCGAGTCGTCGCGGCGAGCATTTCCGACAACAGATAACGGTGACACTGTTTAATATCGACGAAGTCACAACCGACTTTGGCTGCCAGCCTGGCGGCTGCAACATACTGATCCTCGATCCGTTTCAAGTCGTCGTCGCTCAACAACGGAAAAGAATCGTCCACGATCCGTCCGGTTGATTTGTCGATCGTCAGCGGATCAACGAGCGGGTCATGCATCGCGATTTGAGGTCGGCGGAAGCAATACCTGCCTGAATGGGGTCAGTTGCAGTCCGACCGCCAATCCGTCTTCGTTCCCAAAGATCTCTCGATGTGCGTCTCGACAACCACGAAGCATCGATTCGATCGCCGAGGCCGATCCGTCGTGCAGCCAGAGCTGCCGAGGGTTCATCCGGGCGTCCGCGTCAATCGCCGTCGCCTC
>JBAXBD010000118.1:0-12019 GCA_037142165.1 Schlesneria sp.
CGGTGCCGCAATTGTCCCCGGCATGCCGGAAAAGAGTTTGTTGATTCAGGCTGTGCGGTATGAATCGCTTCAAATGCCTCCTGAGAAAAAGCTGACGGAAGCTCAGATTCGGATTCTGATCGAATGGATTCGTATCGGCGCTCCCTGGCCTGGCAGTAACCTGTCCGCTCCTATGGTTCGCAAAACCGCCTCAGGTAGCATCGACCGTTTCACTGATGAAGACCGAGCGTGGTGGGCGCTGCAGCCAGTTACTCGTCCGATGATTCCATTGATGCCTGACGACGCTTGGTCCAGGAATGAAATTGATCGTTTCGTGCTCAGTCGCATGATGCGAGAGGGGCTAAAACCTGCGCCGGCCGCTGATCCCACCGCGCTGGTCCGTCGACTCTACTTTAATGTGACTGGTTTACCGCCTACTCCCGAACAGGTTGCTGCGTTTGTCGGTGACAAGTCACCGGATGCGTACGAGCAGCTTGTCGATCGGCTGCTCGATTCGCCCGAGTATGGTGAGCATGCCGCACGGCAGTGGCTGGATCTGGTCCGTTATGCCGATTCCGATGGTTATCGTGCGGACGGATATCGTGACAATGCCTGGCGTTATCGAGACTACGTGATCGACGCCTTTAACAACGATAAGCGGTACGATCGGTTTGTTCAGGAACAAATTGCGGCCGACGAATTGTTTTCCAAGGAACCGAACACGCAGGTGGCACTGGGCTATCTGCGGCATTGGGTTTATGAATGGAATCTTCGTGATGCGCCGGGCCAGTGGAAAACGATTCTGGACGATGTGACGGATACGACTGCCGATGTCTTCATGGGACTCGGTCTGCAATGTGCAAAGTGTCACAACCATAAGTTCGATCCGCTGTTGCAGAAAGATTACTTTCGACTGCAGGCGAGTTTCGCGGCGTTGATGCCGACCGAAGTTGTCCTGGCCGATGAACAAGTCCTCTCACGTCATCGCGCAGAACAGACCCGATGGGAAGAGGCGACGCAGATGATTCGTGACCAGATCGCGACCATCGAAGCTCCCCACCGAGCCGCGTTGAAAGAGACGGCGATCAATCGATTCCCCGTTGAAATTCAGGCGAGTGTTCGTAAAGCAGAAAACGACCAGACGCCATACGAGCAACAGATCAGCTATCTCGTCATGCGACAGGTGGAAGCGGAGTATGGCAGCGTGGAATCCAAATTGACGCCGCAGGAAAAAGACCGAGTCCTTGAACTGAAGAGACAACTGGAGACCTTCAAGGATTTGCGATCAAAATCGCTCCCCATGGCAATGGCTGTGTCGGACGTGGGACCGCAGGCTCCGCCGACCACACTGCCAAAGCATGCCGACGAAATTATTCTTCCGGGAATTCCGAGCATTCTTGATGACCAACCGGCAAAGATTGAACCGATTGATGGCTTGCACCAAACGACAGGACGACGCGCGGCGCTGGCGAAATGGCTGACTGACCCGACAAACCCGCTGTCAACACGCGTGATCGTCAATCGCGTCTGGCAGAGCGTTTTCGGTCGTGGACTGGCGATCAACGTCAGCGATTTTGGACGATTGGGTGAACCGCCGACACACCCGGAGCTGCTCGATTACCTGACAGATCGATTTGTCACTGAAGGATGGAGCATCAAGTCGCTCCGCCGGTCAATTCTGAAGTCAGCCACGTTTCGTCAATCAACACGACATCCCGACTTTGCTTCCTTTCAAACAATTGATCCGTCGAACCGCTGGTACTGGCGAGGTGACAATCGTCGCCTGCAAGCCGAGCAGATTCGAGATGCGATGCTGGTCGTTTCGGGAAAGCTGAAATCCGAACGGGGGGGGCCCGGTGTTCTCTCTGACATTTCCAGGCGGTCGATCTATACGCGAGTGATGCGAAACTCGCCGGACGAACTGATGAACTCTTTCGATCTGCCGTTGTTCTTCAACAGCAACTCCTCACGCAACACCACGACGACCCCTGTGCAGGCCCTTTTGCTGATCAATAGCGACCTGATGCTGAGTCACGCGAGGTCGCTTGCGGAGTCAATTTCTCAAACGGAGAGTCAACTGGAACGGCAAGTCGCAGCGGCTTGGGAACGAGTGTATGGACGACCGGCGACGTCGGACGAACTTCAGTCGTCGATTGAGTTTGTCCAGAGTCAGGCCAAGCGACAATTAGAATTGCAACAGCGTCAGTCGGAATCACTTGGCATCATCGAAACGTCCAAGCTCCCCTATCGCGACGGGCAGGCCGTTCGCTTCACTAACAGCGGACCGAACCTCGAATTGAAGGTGAGCCACGACAAGTCCTTTAACGACGCCGACTTTACCATTGAAGCATTCTTTCAGTTGCGATCGATCGATGAAGGAGCAGCCGTTCGCACCATTGCTGCCAAATGGAATGGCGACCGGACAAAGCCCGGCTGGGGGTTTGGTGTGACGGGCCAGGGATCACGCCGCAAGCCGAAAACGCTGGTCCTGCAAATCGTGGGCAAGACAGCGTCGGGCGAATTGAAAGAAGATGCACTGTTCTCTGATCATCTCATCAAACTGGATACGCCCTACTATGCGTCGGCCAGCGTTCGATTGGCGAAGAAGGGTCAACCCGGCCAGGTCATGTTTCATTTGAAAGACATTTCAAACGACGATGAACCGTTGCAGACACAAGAAATTGAAACCCAGATTGTTAACGGATTTGCGAATGAATTGCCGTTCACGATCGGCGGGCTCGGTGGTGTCAGGTCACGCACCTTTGATGGGCTGATTGATGATGTCCGACTGGTAAGCCGACCGCTGTCCGCTTCGGAGTTGCTGTATTCCACCGAAAAATCGGTCGAAGAAACGACCGGATTCTGGCGTTTCGAAACGGAACCTGGCTTGATGGCCAATAGCGCAGGTGACCGCCTGCCGATTCAGGCTCGCGGTGAGGCGATCATCCAATTGAATCCTTCGCAGGCAGCGTTAGTCGACTTCTGTCATGCATTACTCAATTCGAACGAGTTTCTCTATGTTCAATAATCTTCGAAGCGGCCCGACGACGATGGATCATGCAGGAGTGTACGGTGTCCCTGCGCCGCATGTCGTGGTCCCTCAATCGAGACGTGAGTTTCTTACTCGCAGTGGTGCGGGATTCGGTGCGTTGGCTTTGGCCGGCATGTTCAGCGATTCAAAAACGCCAGCGGCTGAAGCGGTCCATTCAATGCAACTGAAGACAACTCATTTTCCCGCCACCGCGAAGCGAGTCATCTTTCTGTTCATGGAGGGTGGCCCCAGTCATCTGGACATGTTTGACCGAAAGCCATTGCTCAATGAACTGGCTGGTCAGCCGATTCCCGAGAGCTATGGTAAAGTTGTCACCGCCTTTGGCGAGACCCGATCGCCGTTGCTGGCATCGAAGCGAAAGTGGAGTCGTTATGGCGAATCGGGAATCGAGGTTTCCGACTGGATGCCGTACACCGCTCAGTGCGTCGATGATATCGCCGTGATTCGGTCCTGCTGGGCGAATGGCATCAATCATTCGGCTGGTGTTTGCCAGATGAACACATGCTCGATCCTCAGTGGCCGGCCGTCATTGGGGAGCTGGGTCAGTTATGGTCTGGGGACCGAAAATCAAAATCTTCCAGCGTTTGTTGTGATGCAGGACAATGCCACGTCGGTGGTCAATGGTCCTCGCAACTGGAGCGCGGGGTTTATGCCGGCCGTCTACCAGGGGATTCGGTTCAGTGAGGGGACCCAGCCGATTCCTTACCTGCATGAACCAGCGGGCGTCGAACCATCGCAGCAGGTCGAGAAACTGCGGTTCATTAATCAACTCAATCGTCACTATGCCGGCCAGCACCCCGAACAGTCGGAACTGGAGGCCCGCATCGCCGGCTACGAACTGGCATTCCGAATGCAATCCGCCGCTCCGGAAGTTATTGATCTTTCTAAAGAGACTGAAGCGACGTTGACGGCTTATGGAATTGGCGACAGCGCGACGGAGTCTTTCGGTCGACTCTGTTTGTTGTCACGTCGCATGGCTGAAGCGGGTGTCCGATTTATTCAGCTCTACAGTGGATCGGGCAGCAAATGGGATTCGCATGCCGACATCGAACGCAATCACTCCAATCTTTGCCGCAGCGTCGATCGTCCGATCGCTGGATTGCTTCGCGATCTGAAACAACGAGGAATGCTGGACGAAACGCTGGTCGTCTGGGGCGGAGAATTCGGAAGAACCCCGATGTCAGAACGAGGCAACGGCCGTGACCACAACCCCACGGGATTCACCATGTGGATGGCCGGTGGGGGGGTCAAGGGAGGGCAGGTGATTGGCGAAACTGACGAACTGGGTCTATTCGCCGTCAAAGATCGAGTTCACGTCCACGACTTGCATGCGTCAATTCTGCACTTGCTGGGAATCAGCAACATGGACCTGACTTACCTGCACAAAGGCCGCCCGGAACGCCCGACCGTAAACGAAGGCGAATTTGTAAAACAACTGACATCCGCTTGAATCTCAGGGCGTTAATTTCCATTGTCTCTTCTCAATCTTGAGGTAGTACAATGTCCCCAAGACCGCCATCTCTAGCGGTGCCATTCGTACCTCACACGTATTCGGGGCATTGCACTCAACGGCTTGAAAATCCTTTTCTTACTGCGTCCCCGTCGTAGTCATTCAAAAACTTCTGTCTTAGAAATTACATTTTCATCGATGAAGCTGAAAATCTTCTTCGCACCGCGCCTGGTAATCTCGTCTGCTTGGGAACTTGCAACCATCAGGAGCAACTGAATCGCGATGAGCCTACTGTGATCAAGTGTCCAATTGTTCGGCCCTGAAAGATCAAACGGTTATCCGGCAAGAGCGTATGCAGGAAACATCTCGTCTCTCAGTTTCTCTCCCGCTCGCACGTAATTCACCGGGGACGGCAGTATGTTCTCGGTCAGGAGGTGCTCCTCAAGGAGTGCTTCAAGCTCAGCGACAAACGTGAGGTTAATACATGGGCTCAACGAAGCTCTTGCAAAAATCTCTTTTGCTTTTTCGAAGAACGCAACGGCGGCACTGCTCATGGCGAAACTCCTACTCGGAGGGTCGAAGCAAGGTTTCAGGGACCGAATATCGTATTCCGTTCCTAATGCCTTTCTTTTTTCTTCACTTGCGTGACCCAGTCGTCAGGTCGTGGCATTGGCCAAGGGCATCATTTCCAACTTAAAGATTGCCGTTAACCGTCAGGATCTTCTAACAACTCCTGCAGTCGCATCTGTAGTTCAGGCGAGAATCGATCAAGCCAGGTTGCATTGATCAGGCCGATCGAAATCATATCGAGCAAGTGGACTTGATCCTTTCTTCGAAATGAGGTCAGTTTCATCTTGATCAATCGTTCGAATGGCAAAGTCCGAGCATCTTCGAACCATACAAATTCATCAATCAGTGGAACTGGCTCCGAATAGTCTTCGCGCACCTTCTTTCCAGCAAACACAACACGCACTGCATCCCGGGCTTTAGCATTCGGCCCGTCCAGGAACATTGAAATTCCTGCGGCTTGACGAAAGATAAAGCCTGCGGATTCCAGAACCGGGATCGCATTCTCCAAATCGGATTCGTTAAGAATGATATCCACGTCCTGAGTGTTTCTGACAACGGATTCATCGACTTGAGGCACCCAATGCTGGACCGCGTTACCACCGATGACGGCATACGGGATGTTCGCAGCATTAAGAGCCCGCGTGACGCGGCGAAAGCGATCCTTGACCTTTTCCACGGCTGACTCGATCCTGTCCCAAAGGGCGTCACCGGAATACCTGACTTCAATCATGTTGAAACTCCTGTCCCCGACTAAACCACAGAACTGAAATGGAAAGCACGAGCGATATTGCGCCTGCACAAGCCGGAGGAACGTTTCGAACGCAAGTTTTCGCTGATCCGGGCGATGATCAAATCTTAGCCACAGCCATTGCGGCGTCTCCGGACGTCCTTAGCGCTCTGGACCGGCACCTTCGCACAACCACGGTCGTCAGTCATTGCCAGCAGAAAGGCATCGCCATTCTCGACGACGTCGAATTGCTACAACTGCTGAAATCACCGCCACACGGGGCTGTAATGGATCTCGATTGACAGCTTGCCGAATGCGCGAGCCTTAAAAAAGTAGAATGTTCCTTTTCTTCGCCATGGATTTTGGTTCCGACCACCTTTCCCGTTTAGAAAGCAGAGGAGAGCAAGAAGATAGTAGTGCTAAAAAACGTTTGACGTGCTGGTCATTTTGTCTGCAGAGACCTAGATTTTACTTAATACTTTGACTTCCACCACCAAATCAAAGGGGACATTGACTGAAAAGTAGAATGTCCCGCGTTTTTTCCCAGCCGCTGGAATGGCGGGTGTTCCTGTGATGGAGTGTGTATGAACAACGAAAAGTCCCACGAATCACAGATTCATCCGATCCCATGCCGCAGATTGCGAAAGCGATGGATTTTTGTCGTCGCGATTTTCGGATTTCTCTGGCTGGCGCTTTGGCTCGTGTTTCGCGAGCGGTCGCTGGCCGTATTACGACTTCCAAACGGTCAAAGGTTTACGGTTCACAAGCTGACGTATGGAGCTGACCATCGTTATTGGGGAACCCCGAAGCCCTTGACGTCGGTAGAAAACTGGACCAACGGTTGGCTTAGCCGGATTGGTCGCCAAATCGAAGCGATGAACCCAACAGGGACGTTCGGAACCGGAGAGCCAACGCTTGGGCTTTGGCATACGTTCGACTGGAAACAAAAAGACTCCGATTCAATGCCGCATTGGTATGTATTGACCGACCAGAACGGGTGGCGGACCGCCATCTCAACCAATTGGTTGCGCAACACTCCTCCCTCCGCGCCAACTAGCCCAGGTCAGCCGGTGACGCCAGAATGGAGTTCCTCGATATTGCCGTCGCCATCCCCTTTTCTGCAGTTCGATTTGCTAAACGCCGAGGGGAATCGACTGGGCGGATCGCGTTTAAAATACGAAGTCCCTTCATCACTGATTCAGTCCTGGAATATCCAGAAGTTTCCGGCCACTGAGAAGGTTGGGAATATGACCGTCACATTGAACGGTCTTCACTCGGAATGGGCGGAACGGGATGCGAGCAAACCTGTCGTCGATGATGCGATTAAGGTGACACCAGATGCCACCGTGACCGTGGATGGGACTGAGACGACAAGTTGGCAGCCTTTCACGGAGGGGGCTCCATTACTCGACTATGCCTGGAAACCGACAAATCCAACGAGCGGGACGATCGAATCGGTGCTGGGTACGCGTGCTCGGTTTCAATATTGCACTGTTTCACCCTTTGACCAAGCCTGGAAAGTCTATTTGCCATTGATCTGTAAGAATCCTGATGAGGTTGGTGCATCTGACCGTGTCACCATTGAAGGGGTCTCATTCGAAAGCGGTCTCCCCAGCGATCCCAACGGAGCGGCTCAGGTTAAAGTAGGAAGCTCCACAGTGAAATTCCTGGGTGCAGGGCGGGCCGGCTCATTTGAATATGAGGGGTCGGGCGAAGCCGCCTTTCCGCTCAATGGAGTTAATCATTTTGCCGATTGGTCTATCCATGCACTACAAGGGACATTTCAATTAACGCGGGTCCCAGACCAGTTTGGAAAGGTACCGAATACGTTTGCTTTAGATCTTGGAGGAAAGCGAACCCAGTATCCGATGACGGTCAGCCTCAAATTCACAGCTCCCAGACCGCACCTTGTGATCTCCATAACGGATTCGGGCGATCGATTTCCATTGATGATCGTGAAGGATGACAATTGCCAGGAGGTCGACGGAGAAGTCATCAACTTCGAGGGGCTTCTGCTCTGGATGGCCAAAAAGCCCTGCGATGAGATTCAATCGGTGAACGTCACGCTACTTTTGCAAGTTCCCCGTCATTTCACGTTCGTCGTTCCACCCCCAGCGGTTCCCACGAGAAAATGAAGCGTTCGGGATGCGTCAAGCTAGCATGGGAAAACTGCACTTTCGCAGTATCAGGGAGTTAATCCGAAACCGGCAGATTCGATTCCTGTGACGGTGAAAGACTCGTGAGATCGTCAGCTGCTTCCGCATTGGCATCATGGGGCATCAGTTCCCACATCTCGTTCTGATGCAGCCAGATTGGGTCCGCGTTTCGAGCGATGAATTCATCGACCGACATGCCGTCAATCTGTTGAGGTCGCCGGACGCGTTTCTGTCGACCGTTTATGAAAATGATCATGAACGCGGCATTGCGTTCTTTCTTCAGGCGTTTTTCTTCCTTCGTGAGTTTTCGCTTGCTCAAGACCGATCACGAGAAGTCAAATGGATTGAACGGTAACCCCTTAGTAAACATGATTATTGCAGATTTCAGTGGCGATCAAAACCGGGCAATGTCAGACCACGTCGAACAGATGAATGCCATCAGGAATGGACTGTCGACAAGCCCCAAATCAAGTTCAGCGACGTGGGAAGAAAAGCGGCCATTCTATTTTTTAGAAAAGGACGCAATCTATTCTCACTTTTATGCCCAGCCGCGACATTGGAAAGCGTGATCTTTACAATCATGGCTGCATGACGCTTCTTCCTATGATTCGGTAACTTACACGATGAATTCGCCTGCCACGTCGACGGTCCGTCTGACCTCCCTGGATCAGTTTCGGGGATACACCATGTTCGGGATGCTGTTGGTGAATTTTCTTGGTGGTTTTGCCATCTGCCCTCGTATTCTGAGACATACGAACGACTATTGCAGTTATGCCGACACGATCATGCCGCAGTTCCTGTTTGCGGCGGGGTTCGCCATGCGACTTAGCCTGGGTAAACGGCTTGAATCGGGAGGCAAGATGCCGTGGGGTCGGGCGATTCGACGGATCCTCGGTTTGGCTCTCGTCGCGATCGTGTGGTACACGATTGGTGATTTTTCCAGCATCGTCGCCAACTTCCGGAACAAGCCGACGCTGGAAGTCCTGGGAGCCCTATTCAAGCGACATTATTTCCAGACTCTGTTACATATCGCCGCCACGTCGCTTTGGATTCTTCCTGTTGTGACAGCGTCCTGGCGAGTCCGTGTCGCCTATGCAATCGGATCAGGGATCTTGCACTTTGCGATTTCATGGTGGTTCAATTTCAACTGGGTACACTCGAATCCTACCGGCATTGATGGAGGTCCACTCGGGTTCCTTTCCTGGTCAATCCCTGCGCTTTGTGGAACATTAGCATGCGATGCCGTGAGGGCATCCGGTACCAGAGCCGCGTCGAGAATTGCCTTGAGTGGAATCGTCGTCATGTTGATTGGCTGGCTGATGTCCATGGGAACCGTGCTCTACAACGTGAAGCCTGATGACCTCAATATGGCCGGGAACGGAGTCAGCCCTGTCAATCAAAAACTTGCGATTGATCCCGTGATCCCATCGCTCGATCGATTGCGATCGTGGGATGGGTCGATCGTTGAGCCCCCATTTGTTCCTCCACCGGATTCCAACCATCGCAAGTGGAACTACTGGATGATGAGCCAGCGAACGGCCAATCTTTCGTACCCGACGTTTGCCGCAGGAGTTTCGCTGGTCATTTACGCGTTGTGTCTTTGGGTCTGCGATGGACTGGGCATGAACCTGGGACTGTTTCGGACGCTCGGAACAAACTCACTGGCGGCATATCTTTTACACGAAGTCGCCGGTTGGATCGTTTCACCTTATTTTCCTCAAAAAACGAGCTCGGTCGCCTGGGCGATGTTCGGGTTCGGGTGCTTCACACTTTTTGTTTCTGTATTCTGTCGTTTGCTGGAACGACGCCGTTGGTACATCCGAGTTTGACTTCGCCTAGCATTTCAAGAAAGCATCACCATGTCGATTTCTCGTCTGCAAAAGTGCATCACGATTCACTTGTTGTTGATTGTGACAGGTTGGGCTCACTCCACATCATGGGGGGCTGAGTTTGACCATGAAAAACTTGATCAGTTACGTCCTGCCCTGCAAAAATACGTTGACAATAATACGGTCGCGGGAGTCGTGGCCGCGATCGGTTCCCGAGAAGGAATCATCGCTTTAGAAGCGGTTGGCAGTCTCAACCGCGAACAGAAACTGGCGATGCCAAACGACGCGGTTTTTCGCATCGCATCAATGACTAAGCCCATCACTGCGATTGCCATCATGATGCTGGTCGACGAGGGGCGATTGTCGGTTGATGATCCGGTCGAAAAGCATTTGCTCGAATTCAAAGGCCAACTGCTGATTGAATCGAAAGAAGGGGAAAAAGTCTCACTGAAAAAACCGACGCGCGCGATCTTGATTCGTGACTTGCTCACGCATACATCGGGTCTTCCAGGCGGGTTTCCACCGGGGATTTCAGACCTTTATTTTCGCAGACAGTTGACGCTCGGTGAGGCGGTCGCGATCAGTTCGCAACGACCGCTGGAGTTTGAGCCGGGATCGAAATGGGCCTATTGTAATGCCGGTATCGATACACTTGGTCGAATTGTTGAAGTCGTTTCGGGAATGCCGTTTGAACAGTTTCTCGAAAAGCGTTTGTTCTTTCCATTAGGGATGTTCGACACGACGTTCTATCCCAACGACGAACAACTCCAGCGTCTGGCTGCCCTTTATGAAAACAAAGATGGAAAGCTGAATCCGACCGGGTTCCAGCTCATTGGCCCGACGAAAAACGCCAGACACCCCATTCCTGCCGGCGGACTTTTTTCCAGCGCTCACGACCTGGGACACCTTTACCGACTGATGTTAACGCGAGGTGCCATCGGCGAACTGAGGTTGCTGTCAGAAAAAAGCGTTGATGAAATGACGAAACTCCAGATCGGCGAATTGGCAGGGGGATTTACACCTGGTGTTTCCATGGGCTTTGGCTGGCAAGTCACGCGAAAACCTGAGGGAGTTCACGAGATGTTGTCGGCTGGATCATTCGGTCACGGGGGAGCGTTTGGAACCCAGGGCTGGATCGATCCAGTTAAGGACCTGTTCGTCATTCTCTTAATTCAGCGAACGGGAATGCCGAACGCCGATGCATCGGAAATACGCCGCGACCTGCAGGAAGTTGCGGTTGATGCGTTAAAACACAATTGACAACGTCGGTGGCTTAAATTGTGTTTGTGTTTCACCGGCCCGGATTGTTCGTTAGCCCGACGCGCAGAAGGATCTTATTCCCCGTCAAAACGAAGAGAAGTTCCCTCGCTTGCGCGTCGGACTAATGTTTTACCCTCCGATGATCAATGCCTGGTAGGCACCGTCGCCGGGTTGCCCCGGTATGAACTGCTCTTCTTCCGCGAGTCTGGCATTGGGAAAATACTTCAGGACCTGTCGAACAATTTGGTCGTTTTCGGCGGTCTCGATGCTGCATGTCGAATAAACTAATCGTCCACCAGCGGCCAGTCGCTCCAACGCTCTGCCTAAGAGATTAGCTTGAACATTTTTCAGTTCTTCAATCCCATCCGGCGTGATGCGCCAGCGGGCCTCGGGCCGTTTTCCTAAGACGACAGTATTCGAACAGGGGACGTCGACCAGAATGGCATCGAACGGCCCGGCAGGAAGACGAAAGCCTGGTTCGTCGACCAGTTGAGTTCGAATGATGTCGACTCCCAGCCTCGCAGCGTTTTCGTCGACGATTTCGAGCCGATCAGACCGAATATCGGTCGCAATGATCTCGCCATGATTTTGCATGATTGCCGCAAGATGACAGGTCTTGCCTCCAGGAGCCGAACAGACATCCCAGACACGCTGGCCCGGTTGCGGTGCCAGTCGCCGTGCCGCACAACTGGCAGAAAAATCCTGCACAACGAACCATCCGTCTTTGTAACCGGTTAACTGATCGACTCGCGAAACATCTTCCACGATGATGGAATCCGTGTCGCCCAGGGGTTGTGCCACGATCCCTGCGGATTGAAAGGCGTTTAACACCTCGTCAAACGACGATCGGATGGAATTGGCTCGTATCATCAACGGCGGAGTCGAATTGAACCAGCCGCAAAGTCGGGTCAATTCGGCTGCTTCAAACCGCTTCGTCCAGCGTTCCATCAACCAAAGCGGCATGCTGTAGGCACTGGCGACGTATGCAGGAAGATC
>JBAXBD010000119.1:0-11907 GCA_037142165.1 Schlesneria sp.
CATTATTGTGTGGCTGCGGCATCAAAATCTTGACGTTATTTCCAATCAGATCTGCCATTGAATAGCCAAATATTCGTTCCGTGGCGGGATTGGCTAACTGGATCGCGCCCTGCTCGTTGACCGTCACAATGGCATCATCGACGCTTCCCATGACCGAGTGCAGCACTTCCATTGCCCGCTCTCGTTCTGTCAGATCATTGAAGCACGTCAGTATCCCCTCTTCCCCGCCGACCGTAATCAGGGTTGCGAAGACGTAAACCGGTATTTCACGGCCATCGAGTCGAATCATTTTCTGCCGCTGTGCAGGTGCAGGCTCTTTCGTCTTGAACATCGTGGCCATTCGATTCCGAACATGTTCGTGTGCTTCCGGCGGAATCAGCTCAAAGGGACTTTTTCCGATCAATTGATCCCGATCTGTTGCACCAAACAGGCGAGCGCAGGCCGCGTTGCAAAAGGAAATTCTGTTGTTCACGTTAATGTAGATCGCATCCGGCAGCAGTTCGACGAGGCGACGGTAACGTTCTTCACTTTCACTGATGATCCTTTTTGACTCCTTCAGCTCGGTGATGTCGATAATGACTGTGACAGCGATTGGACGGCCCGTTTCGTCCATCCGTGGTTTGGACATCGCTCGGTAAAATCTGCTGACGTGTGTGCCCGGGACCGGGGGTAAGACGACTTCGTAATCGAGATCTTCTCCCGCCAGAACACGATCCAGATTGGACTTGATCTGCGGCCACCCGGCGGCAATCACCTCCGACATTTTGTGACCAATGATTTGATTGATTTCACGACCAACGAGTGCGGCATACGCCTCGTTCGCGAACTCGTATTCATAATCATCGTTGACCACGATCAGCGCCACGCGAGCCGTGCTCATCACGATTCTCAGCAACCGATGCTGTTCGCGAAGTGACTGTTCGGTGTTTTTAAGCTCCTCAAAATCTGTCGCCGAACTATACCATTCCACAACGTCACCGGCGGAATTGCGGATCGGAAATGTACTCGACACGTGCCAACGGTACTGGCCGTCCGCCCGGCGTATTCTCAGTTCATCATAAAGGAAGTGATGTGTGCGAATCGTTTCAGCCCACGAAGCGATCGCTTGATTCGCGTCGTCAGGATGAATCAACGTGAACCAACCCGATCCCAGCAAATCGTCAACGTTCATTCCTGTATATTCAATGGCCTTGGCATTGACGTATGTCAGCTTTCCTGACTCATCAGCAACCCAGACGATTTGGGGAATGGCATCTGCCAATTCACGGAAGCGATTCTCACTGATTTGTAGTTGACGAAGGTTTTCATTCCGCGTTTCTTCGTTCCGTTTGCGGGTGGTGATATCGGAAAGATATCCATGCCAAATCAGAGTTCCGTCGAGTTGGTGCGACGGAATCAAATGACCTTCAACCCATAGCATCCCACGTTCCGGATGCTGAACCCGATATTCACACCGCCAGGGTGTCATCGTTTCAGCAGCTTGCCGGATGGTTTCCTGTACTCTGGGTCGATCTTCCGCCGTGATACGTTCGAATGCAGGTGTAAAATCGTTGGCAACTTCCTCGGGCATCAAGCCGTAAATATCCGAAATGCGGGGACTCGCGTAGGGCATATAGGAACGGCCATCGGAATGCGTGGCGAACGAACAAATGACGATCGGAACCGATGCCATCGTCACGGTCATGCGATCCTGTACTGCCCTCAAGTCATCCGCGGCCCGTTTCTGCTCAGTGATATCTCGGGAAATACCGACAACACCGATGACGTTCCCGTTTGAGTCTCGATATGGCGATTTCTCGGTCGAATAGGTTCGCGTCCGGCCACCGACTGAAAGATCTTGCTCGTACGTATGCCGCTCGCCAGTTTTGATGATCGTTCGATCCTGGACGACGACCTCCTGAGCGCTTTCAGGCTCAAATAGTTCCGTGTCCGAGGAAGTCTTTCCGATCAATCTGGCGGCAACCTCGTTGCAGAATAAGTAGTTCCCATTGATGTCTTTCACATACACGGCGTCGGTTGCGGTTTCGGTCACCGCGCGGATAAGCGAGTTTGCATTGTTGACAATTCGAAACCCGCGCCGGCAAAGCCAGTAAATCAGCCCTGTCGTTAGCAGTACAAATGCCAAATGATGAAAAACAAATACACCAAAAGCCTGTTCGCTCTGAAGTTTGCCCCAGACCAAAGCCGCAGTTAGCAGGCCCCAAAGCAGACTGATCGCGAAATATATCATCGCGATGTGCAGGGGAATACGGTGGTCTATTACATCGACGCGTTCAGTACTTCGAGGCAGGTTCGCCGCATTCGTCGTACGATGTTGGTTCGGATTGAGCATCGGAGGAGCCAGAAAGATCTAAGTAACGACCAGTCGCGACGGGGTCCTCCTGACCTCAGTGTTTACCGTGAAGCAAACGGCGATTTTTTGCCAGATCGAACGTGCAATCAGAATGAAATCTTAATCGACTTTCAATGAGTTCAGCAAAGAATTCCAAAAATGAATTCAATCGTTGCCGAGGTGTTTTTGGTGCGATTACCGAAATTCGTGTTGCTCCGTTCACATGAAAAGGAATTTGGACTCAATCGTCTTTCGCAAACAAATGAGAACTCACTCCGCTTTGACGGATGTCTAGAAGCCGTCGAACATTCGTAATGAGTTCGGTCGGCTTAAACGGCTTTTCGAGGAAAATGGAGCTGGCGTCCAAATTTAAATCGCCCCTTGCAAGCCCGCTCATGAAAATCACCGGCAATCCCGGACAGTCCGATCGAAGCCTGTCGGCAACCTCAAGACCTGACGTTCCACCAAGCCGAAGATCAGTCACGAGCAAATGCAACGACTCGGAATGTTCGGTCGCCATATTAATGGCAGAACAGCCGTCACCTGCCTCGATCACTTTGTATCCTTGAGACTCAAGTGCGCACTTAATGAATTTTCGCACACGCATGTCATCGTCGACCAAAAGAATTGTCTCAGTTCCCGAGCCGTCTCGCGAATGAGCGAATGAGCGAATCGGGGGAAGATCGATATCGGGTACCAGTGGAAAGAAAATATCGACTCGTGTACCGGCCTCTTCGGACGTTGTTACGGACATCCTTCCACCACAGTCATCAACGATTTTACCCACCGTTTCGATCGTCGAACGACGAATAGCGGCATTTTTAATCGTACTCGACTGGGCGACCGCACTAATGAGCCCCCCAGATGCCGTCAATTCAGCCTCTTCACAACTTGTATCTGTAATACTGAGCAGTACCGAACCAGAAGAGAAACCAGACGTGATGGGAACCGACAGATCCGAAGCTGTTGCTTTCTCACCTTTCGTATTCGTATGACTTGTGTGGATGTTGAGCCATCCACCATCGGAGATGAGGGCCAGTGCGCTCAGGCTGAGATGCATCAGGATACGCTCGACGGAATCGTGACAGGCCATGACGATTGCAGGTTTTGACGTGAGGTCGATTTCAATGATCACGTTCTCACGGGCAACCCCCATGAGCAGCGGCTCCCAGCGACGCACGAGCTCGTTCAGATCAGTACCAGAATATTTCTGCAACTCCGCCTTTTGTGCATCACGGAATTGAAGAGTGAGATCAGCAGCTTGTTGTCTCGCTTCATCGATTGCGAGCAGCGAAGTGTAGTTCAAATCGTCGCACGAAAGCCCTGGTAGCAACTTCGTGCACGCGAATTGAATAACGAGCAGGCGATTATTAACGTCGTGAAAAACCCGAGAAGCGAGAGACACAAGTCCACCAGTTGAGTGTCGGTAATCTGACGAATGGTCGTGATGATCGCCAACTGATTCTGGCAATCGATTTTGTGACTCATTTTCAGCGAAAGACTCAACCATCTTGGCCCCGCGTATGAGTAATCAGCAAGAATAACGGCCCTCTGGAATTTCGAGATCAGGCGCAACTCATAAACATGGTATCCGAATCAAGGATCAAATCGACGAGAGCAAGATCGACTGGCCGATTGAATCATACACAACAATTAGATCAGATTTGTTCCAAAGTGCAAACCACACGGCGAGATATACACACACGAACACGTATCTCATCACAACGATTCGCATTAATAGAACGCCTGTTCTAAACCGATGTTTTAAGCATCAACAAGTACTGAGACACTCCCACCGATCGCGATCCATTGGCAGTTCGCGGCACAATATCGATACGCCGTAACTTTTGGCCGATCAAATGGCCCGAAAACGGAAGTTGCTGAAACGAGGGCTCACTCTGATTACGGCAATCAAGACCGGAGAGTCGAGCGATTAACGGCAGCAGTGCGGCAAGAGCGTAAAAAATGGAGTGTCGCGAAGTGAATGGTCATGAAGAACCTGAGTGGCCTCGATCACTCGGCCGCAGCCTGCAAAGTCAGTAATCGAATAAGCCCGGTCGAAGTTCACCAACTTCGACAACTAACAAACACTACAAAAAAGGAACTTGTTCAACTTTGCCAACGTTTTTTGTGATGTTCGGCGTCATTCGAAAATTTGAATTGGTGGAACTCGAAGATTCGACTGCACACCACGGAGCCAGTAAGAAAACTGATTGATCGCCGTGTGGTACATGCCAGCAATGCCGACGTTTCCGCCGACGCTTAATTTGACTTTGCAATGCAAACAAACTATTATCGTCAGATACTGACGCATTCCTGTTTGTCGTACCACAACTTCCGACGGCCTGACCATCAATCTTATTTCAAACAACAAAACAGCCTTGTGCGTATGACATGCTTGAAGCATCATCATTTGCCCCCGGCTGAATTAGACACTTTGCAACAGAAACCAAACAAGGCTTCGGCGTGCGAAAGGAATCCCAGGATGTCGGAAACCGGCGAAGAGGTGCTTGAGTTCATTGAAGATGGCGAGACACAGGGACCGCTGCTACCGCCACCAGTCGGCGGCCTGGCGTCAGCACCCGTTCTGTTTCGTGAAGTCGTCGCGTTGACCCTGCTGGTACTGGCTTGTGACCTGACCGTTTATCGTTCGACCGGTTATGCCGGGCCGGGGGTGTTGTTCCTGGTGGCTCCATTGCTCTTATGGCTAGGAACAGTGCGCCGGATATGCGATAGCAGCCTTTGGTTACTCATTCCGATGCTCGTTTCGTTATCGGCTCGGCTTCTCTGGTGCGGATCGTTTCTGGCGATCGCGTCAGGTTTCGCGTTACTGGTCCTGTTTGCCATGAGTCTCGCGGGATTAAGACCCTATTTGACTCAGGCAGTTTTATTCGCTTCGCAATTGATCACTGCCGGTTATCGGGGGCTGCATCATTACTTTCGAACACTCGCCCGATTCACTCCAGCAATCTTGAGAACCCAGTGGTTTGCCATTGCCTTGCCCGCGATGACCCTGTTTGTATTTGCGACGATTTTCGTGATGGCAAATCCTGATCTGGTGAAATCGTTCGGAGAGAACATTGCCTGGTTCGTTGATTACATCGACAAGTGGTTGCAACAGATCCAATTTACAGAGATTTTGTTCTGCGGATTTGCAGGTTGGATTGCGACCGGAATGCTGCGTCCGATAATCCACCAGTATCACGCGACCGATCACCACGTTACTGTTTCGGATATCTCGGCAAAGTCACCGTACTACGACGCCTATCGAAATACGTTAGCGGCGGTGGTTGGGTTGTTTGCGTTCTATCTGGTTTTTGAATTCCAGACTCTGTGGTTCAGGAAATTTCCTGACGGGTTCCACTATTCGGGATATGCACATGAAGGAGCGGCATGGCTGACGGTGGCACTTGGCCTGGCGACGTTAATGTTGTCGTTGATTTTTCGTGGCTCGATCCTGACTGATCCGCGTTTGTCCCGATTAAGAACCTTATCGTGGATCTGGTCCATCGAAAATCTGTTGCTGGCCGTCGCGGTTTTTAATCGCCTTTCAATTTACATTGGCTTCAACGGAATGACTCGCATGCGAGTCATCGGGATGTTGGGTGTCGCTTCCGTTGTTGTCGGCTTTTTGCTGGTGCTGTGTAAGATTGCCTGCAATCACGGGTTTACGTGGCTGATCCGACGCCAGTTATGGACGGTCGCTTTTGCTGTGTTTCTGTACGCGGTCTTGCCGGTTGACGCCTTTGTGAATCAGTTCAACGTGAAAAGGATTATGGCGGGCGATCCGCGCCCATCTGTTCAGATCAGTTGGCATCCGACCAGCGACGAAGGATTTCTTCGTTTATTGCCGCTAATCGACTGTAGCAACCCGATTATTAAAGACGGGATTCGTGGAATGCTCGATGAGAAACTGTCTCAACTGGAAACCGAACGGGAGTCTGAACAATCTCAAAGCTGGACGGCAAAACAGATCGCGACGGATCAGTTGGTTGCTCAGCTTCGTACTGCGAAACCCAGATGGTCGTCCGATCGGTGGTGGAGCAGCACGAATTTCTCACCGCGACAGGCTGTCATCGAAAGGTTTCGTCAATACGCCTTCCAGTGGTATTGAGACAAGGTTCAAACCAGGTTCGGTGCGGCGTATACTAACATTGGTGGTGTTTCGGAAATCTTATCGGAGTTGATGTAATGAAGCCGTCCCGGTTTCGATTCCCTGTGATGGCCTGTCTGATC
Organism: Schlesneria sp.; assembly: GCA_037142165.1. GTDB lineage: Bacteria > Planctomycetota > Planctomycetia > Planctomycetales > Planctomycetaceae > Schlesneria. The sequence goes on from JBAXBD010000119.1 coordinate 6,569, forward strand.
TGTTCCGGGCTTTCCTGTGGTACAAAGGCCACGTCGCCGAAGCCTGATTCATCGAATCCCCCGGCCGCTTCAACGACTGAGGCCGCGCCAGCTTCATCCACTGTGAAAAATGAAAAGCCAGCGGTAAAGCGACGGACGCTTGCTCCGATTGAAATCGGTGCCGTTTCGAACTCGGGAGAATCACCAGCCAGAACGACGGCCGAACAGGTCGAATCGGTTCGATCGGCCCTGAAGCCATTTCAAATTCTGCTGGGGAGCTGGAAGGGACTGTCACAAAAGGCGATCGCCGATCAGCCTCAATGGGCGTACGACTGGACCAGTGACCCAAAGTTTCCAGGCATGAAGATGGTTTCGGAGAAGGGAGCATACATTCGTAATGGACGATTGTCTTACTTGCCGGAGTCGGATCAGTTCGAATTGAAAGCCAAGGACGCGGAAGGGACAGAGCGAACGTTTCGAGGGACTTTTATTGAACCGATTCGGGATGTCGCAACAGACGAAAAGAAGCTGCAACGAACATACAAGCTGCAGTTGACCGAGCCGGAACCGAACGGATCGGGCGAGCAATGGCGAGTCACATTTAACCAGCAAGAAAACAATCGGTACATCCTTGAGATCGATCGAAAGCGGGGAAGCGGGCCATTCAGCCGCGTTGACACGGTTCACACGCAGCGCGAAGGGACCTCGTTTGCGCTTAGCGAAACCGACTACGGCGATAAGACGTGCATTATTTCACAGGGGTTGGGGACGATCTCGGTCAGCTACAAGGGCCAGACATTCTGGGTCTGCTGCTCAGGCTGTAAGTCGGCATTCGATGACGATCCAGAAAAATGGATTGCCAAATGGGAAGAAAAGAAAAAGACGATGACGAAATGAGCCATCGGCCATCAAACGCCGAAATTAGATTTTGTGCCACTTCTTAGGAGTATTCGGAGAAGCAGTGTCTTTTCTTGCCCGCTGAAGAACGCTGCTTGACCGAAGACGGTCAAGCGGTGGCTCAGGAAGTCATAAGATTGACAAAATGACTGTGTTCGAAATGATTACGCTTGATTCGGAATTTCTATCGGGCTAAGCTACCGCATGCCGATTTGAGACATATCGTCTACGGAAAGGTTTCGAAAATGCCGGAAGCATCACTCACCTCACGCTTGTTGAGGAACGTCCTGAAGCGGATGCGGTTTGTCGCCGTTGGTCACAGCTTTTACTGGACGCTTCTCGTCTGTTGCAGTTTGTTCGCCGCGGTGTTACTCGCGGCTCGGTTCACTGGCTTATTCGCGATGCCGGCAGCTCCCGAGACCTGGCTGGCATTTGGCACAGTTCCGCTCGCGGCGGGATTACTCGCGTTTCTGTTGCACCGTCGTCCAACGCTGCCCGACGCGGCTCGACTGGTCGACAGGGCGATGGGTGCGAAAGATCTTTATCTGACAGTGTCATTGCTGGAGACGTCGGCCGGTGCTTATCAGCCACTGGTGGTTCAGTCAGCGGAAGCCCGCTCGGCAGGAGTCACTGTTGACCGGGTCTTACCGTTCACGTGGCAGCAGCGATTCTGGCACGCCGTCTGGGTTCCGGGGTTGGTCGCGCTTGGCGTGCTGTTTCTGCCTCAGTTTGATCCGTTTGGAAAAGTCGCGGCTGCGAAGCTGAATGAAAAACGTAACGAACGACTAACGGAAGGGAAGAAGGCGACCGAACTTCGCCTGGAGGAAGTCAAACGACAGAACGAAGAACATGAAGAAAACAACGCAACGGATGCGGCGATTGAAGATCTGAAGCTGACTTTCAACAAAATGAAAGCGGATCAGAAGCTGGAAAATCTGAAGATGTTATCCAGCGAACAAAAGGATATTGGCAAACTATGGCGCCAGATCAGCAGCGAAAAGTTGAAAGACCTGATGAAGTCATCCGCTTCCAGCGATCAGCAGTTCGGTGCAAATCAGGACGAGAAATTGCAGAAGTGGGTGAAAGAACTTCAGGACGGTGATGCTGGAGGGGTTCAGAATGAACTCAAGGAATTGAAAGAACAGCTACAACAACTTGCAGCTACAAAAGACCCGGTTAAGCGAGCCGAGTTAATGCAAGAACTGAAAGAGCGGCTGCAGAATCTGGACAAGCTGGCGCACGACAAGCTGAACAACGAACAACTTGCGACGGCACTCGAACGTGCCATGCAGCAGATGGATCTGGCCGAGAATAAAGATCTGCAACAGGAAGCGATGCAGGCTGCATTGCAGTCGCTGGAACTCAGCGAACAGGAACTGGAACAGGTCGAACAGGCCGTCAAGGACATGAAGGAACTGGAACAGGCACTGAAGACGATTCAACAGGCCAAAAAGGTCAACGATCAGGAAAAGCTTGACGGCGGCAAGTGCGAAAAATGCAAGACTCTCGCCGATTACGAGGCGATGTATGCTGAGATGATGGCCGGATCTGGCGAGAACGACAGTGATGATGTCCAAGAGAAAAACGGTGAGTTCGCCGACGGGGGCCCTGGATTCGGCAAAGGTGGCGAGGCTGCCGAAGACGATTCTGTCGAGACAGGATTCAAAAGTGAGCAATCCAAGTCGGCAGTTGTCGCCGGAAAAATGCTGCTTTCCATGCAGACCAAAGGTGAAGCGGAGAAAGGTGAAGTCGTCCGTGATTACAAGCAATTGATGCAGTCGGTCAAGCAGGGCGCAATGGAAGCCATGAACACCGAGCAGATCCCGCCTGGCTATCATGAAAGCATCAAGAGTTATTTCGACTCCCTGGAAAAATCAAAGGGCAAATCAGCCAAGTAAGCCTGAGGTCGCTGGATTCACCGTGCGGGCGACTTGAGATTAGTGCAGCATAATGCCCGTCATGCCTTCGTCTCTTGAGTCTGGGTTGAAAGTCGAGACGATCACAAGCGAATCTCGCGAAACGAAGATCACCAGTTGCAAGGGAATGCCGAGGTCGTGCTGTGACCGGAACGTCGTGCGTTGAACTGTCAACGGGCTTTTTCAACTTCGAGAACGCTGTCAGAATCTCATGGATTTTGGCTGGCGAATGAGGTACCATTATGTGGTTGCCCGAAGAACACCAACAAGAAGTTGATATTCCGATTTTGATTCGCCGTATTCACAAAATCGAGATCTTCTGTGGCGGTTTTCCCGCAGCCTCGCAATAGACATGCCGATCTCCCGCCCGGTTGCACTCCTTGAATGCGTTCATGCGCAGACGGTAATTTGAGCCATGCACACACAACGACAGCTCACCGTAATTCCCTCGCGATCACTTCGAAACCGTTTCGCTTTCAACCTGATCCTGGGTCTATTCTCCGTGACGGCATTCGCTGATGAAGCGCCGACGGGCGAGATGATTTACCTGGCGAAGTGTGCTTCCTGCCACGGAGCAAAGGGGGAAGGGAAGGTCGACAGTTACGCACATCCCCTGGTCGGTGACCGGTCGATTGGCGAGTTGACAGAGTACATCAGTAAATCGATGCCCGAGGACAAACCAGGAACGTGTACTGGTGACGAAGCCGCTCGCGTTTCTCAGTTCATCCACGAGACATTCTATTCGTCAACAGCGCAGGCTCGTAACAAAGCCGCTCGCGTTGAACTGTCACACTTGACGGTTCGGCAATATCGAAATGCCGTCGCCGATTTGGTCGGACGGTTCCGTGGCCCGGGAGGTTCGGATGACCGGGTCGGGCTTGTTGCCGAGTACTTCAAGTCACGAAATTTCGGTGGCAATGATCGAGTTTTCGAGCGGATCGATCCGGTTGTCTCCTTCGACTTTCAAGACAAAAGTCCTGATGCGGACAATCCTGAAGGAGCAAAGATCGAACCGTACGAGTTCGCGATTAAATGGCGAGGGTCCGTATTTGCACCCGATACGGGCGAATACGAATTTCTTGTGAGAACCGACCAGGCAACTCGTTTGTGGGTCAACGATCAGAAACGTCCGCTGGTTGATGCCTATGTCAAATCGGGAACTGACACCGAGCATCGCGGGACCATTTTTCTTCTCGGTGGACGCAGCTACCCGTTACGCCTGGAATTCTCCAAGGCGTCGCAAGGTGTGAAGGATCAGAAGGCGAAAGAAAAACCGCCTGCGAAAGCTTCGGTGTCACTCGAATGGAAACGACCTCATCTTGTTGGTGAAGTGATTCCCGCTCGATGCCTCAGCCCCAGTCAGCCGCCGGAAACCTGCGTCGTATCGACTACATTTCCACCAGACGATCGAAGTTTTGGCTGGGAACGTGCGACGACAATTTCGAAGGAGTGGGATCAGGCAACCACAGAAGCGGCGATTGAAGTGGCTGCTTATATCGGAAACCATCTTAACCAGCTTTCAGGTTCAAAACCGGATACGCCGGAACGAGCCGAAAAATTGAAAGCATTTTGCGGGAGGTTGGCTGAGATTGCATTTCGTCGGCCACTGAGCGACGAACTGAAGCAACGGTATATCGACCGACACTTCGCAACTGCGAGCGACCCGGAAATCGCTTGCAATCGCGTGGTCCTGCTGCTGCTGAAGTCTCCGAGATTCCTGTATCGCGAGCTGGGATCTCAACAGGCAAACGCCAATAATGCCTATAACATCGCGTCACGAATTTCGTTCGGACTGTGGGATTCGGCTCCTGACCAGGAGTTATTACAGAAGGCGGCCAATGGAGAATTGGGGACTCGCGAACAGATCATTGCACAGGCACAACGCATGGCTGGTGATCGTCGGACTCATTCCAAATTGCGTGAGTTCCTGTTTCGCTGGTTAAAGGTCGATCGCGTCCCGGACTTAAGCAAGGACCCGGAACGCTTCCCGGATTTCAGTAACGTGATGGCGAACGACCTTCGCACGTCGCTGGAACTGTTCGTCGACGAAATTCTGGCGAGCGAGGGATCCGATTTTCGGCACTTGCTGCTTTCAGATTCGGTCTATCTGAATGGGCGTCTGGCCGGATTTTACGGTGCTCAGTTGCCCGCCGATGCCGAGTTTCAGAAAGTTTCGCTGGATTCGAATGACCGTGCTGGCGTTTTGTCTCACCCCTACTTGATGACGGGTTTCGCGTACACGGCGACCAGTTCGCCAATCCACCGAGGTATTTTTGTAGCTCGCAGTATTTTGGGCAGGACCTTACGGCCTCCTCCAGAAGCTGTAGCGCCACTGTCTCCGCAGCTACAACCTGACCTCACCACGCGGGATCGAGTGGCGTTGCAGACGAGTCCCGAGGTCTGCCAGTCGTGCCATTCGATGATCAACCCGCTTGGTTTCACGTTAGAGCACTTCGATGCGGTCGGTCGTTTCCGAAAAGACGAGAATGGGAAACCGATTGTTGCCACCGGTGCTTACAGGACTCGAAGCGGTGAAACGGTCCAGTT
>JBAXBD010000120.1:0-11824 GCA_037142165.1 Schlesneria sp.
GATCTTGATTCTCTGGCGTCCAGGTTTGCTGGAAACGAATCGGTTTTGCTGGGAGTCAGCCGACTTCGGCAACTGTTTGCCGCCGCCGCGACTGCGGGAATTCCCTCCGACCGAATCGAACTGGATGTCTCGATCGCACGGGGTCTCGACTATTACACGGGAACGATTTACGAAACGTTCCTTACTGATCTTCCGGGGATTGGCAGTATCTGTTCGGGCGGAAGGTATGACAATCTCGCAGGGCTGTTTACGAAAGAGCGACTGCCCGGCGTCGGCGCCAGTCTGGGGCTTGATCGCCTGCTGGCCGCGATGGAAGAGTTGAAACTGCTTGGAACGGAAGCGACCCCAGCCCCGGTCCTGATGACTCAGTTCGATGAAGCCCGACTGGGCGATTACCTGCGAGTGGCTCGGGTGCTACGCGCCGCAGGGATTGGAACCGAAGTTTTTCCCGATGCAAAAAAACTGGGAAAGCAGTTGCAGTATGCTGACCGAAAAGGTTTCCGTATTGCATTGATCGCTGGTTCCGACGAATTTGCCAAGGGTGTCTGGCAGATTAAATCGCTTGCGGAGGGAACAACGGCAACCGTTCCTGAAGCCGAGCTCGTGAATTCGATTAAGGGAATTTTGTCCGCAATCTAACGGAACCCTACCTGACAGTTGGTGAGGAATCGCTCATCAGTGGTTGCCTGGCGGCAGTTTGATTTCGGGAATGGGCTTGGGTTTGGAGCCATTCGGTTCGGGGTCTTTCAACGTGTTGACAGAGGGTGCGCTCCCCTTTTTAGGAGTCTGCTGTTCCTTTTGTTGTTGTATTTTTCTTTGTTGATGAATCGCGGTCATCAACAAATCGAACAGCCGTCCATATTCAACCAGTGCCCGACCGAAGAGTCGTTTTTCGACGGCGTTACGTGCCTTACGAAAAACTTCTTCGTATTCCGTCCAGTTGACCGGCCAGTGGTCTTCAATCGCGGCCCGTTGAAGGTCCGCCTCCATCCGAGTCAATTGATCAACGAACTCGTCTGTGATGCGCGCCGGTGCGACGCGATAGGGACGCCAGGCAACGGTCGAACGAGGATCATATTCCTCCGGCTTTGGCAGGTTGCGACTACGGTGCCACATCCAGTACCCGATTCCGGACAGAGTGGCGACTGCAAGAATTGCTCCCCCTTGCAACCGTCGTTCTTTATCCAGTTCGAAGAAATAGAGGCCGACCAGAAACAGGGCCGCAAATAGACACATCAAACCGAATCCACCCCAGCTCTATCCCTCAAATCGAGACGGCTGTGGTGGATGATCGTAGACAACATCAGCCCCTTCAGGAACGTCACCGGTTTGAACCACAATCACCGTGATGTTATCGGGACCGCCGCGCAGGTTGGCCAGATTGACGAGTAAACGACATGCGTCATGCGGTGGAACCGTTCCAGCGATCATGCCAATCTCGGCATCGCTGAGCAGGCCACAAAGACCATCCGAGCAGAGCAGAAAAATGTCGCCTGGCAGTACAGGGAGTGGCCCTTCGATATCGACATTTACCACCGGTTCGGGGCCCAGCGAACGAGTTATCACGTTTCGTGGACAAAGACGTTCGGCATCGCGTGGATTCATGCGGCGCGACTGAATCATCTCCCAGACAAGGCTGTGATCGCACGTGAGCTGATCGATCTGCGATTTGCGAATTCGATAAACGCGGCTGTCTCCAACATGTCCGATTACCGCTCCGCGTGAGCAAAGGACGAGCGTCGAACAGGTGGTTCCCATTCGTTGAAAGTCACGGTTCTGAGTTCCTCGCTCGTTGATCGCATCATTCGCTTCTTCGATAGCAGTTTTTAATGCTTCGGAAGGTGGCTTTCCGTGAAGCTTGGCAAACATATGCGGAATCGTATCGGTCGCAATCTTGCTCGCCAGTTCGCCAACCGCGTGGCCACCCATCCCGTCGGCGACGACGAATAAGTGTCCCCCTTCTTCCCATTCCTCTTTCGTCTGGCAAAGAGCGACCGCACAGGAATCCTGGTTATTCTTTCGGCGAAAACCGATATCGGTCAAAGCCGCATATCGGACTCGTTGCTCCCAGAGCATCTTGAACCCTAAACGTTGACGATACGCTACATCCCATCCATACCGATTCCGACAGCGGAAAAGCCAGACGTCGCCAGCAATCGTTGATTTCATTCCAATATTCAGTGAATGGTGACGGATGAATCGTATCATGGCGTCGAAGACAAGAAAACTGGATTGTGTCTGGATTCAGATCGAAAACGAGAGAGGATTTCCGAAAGTACTTCATTAAATCTTCAGCTTGAATTAAGGTTGAAGTCTTTTTCGGATCTCGACGGTCGCGTGGCCGTGATTGTCATGTAGCGAATTCCACGCATCGTTAAGTCTCAGGTAAAGCGTTCCCGTTAAAGGGGCTTTAAACTGGCATTCGCTTCCGAGCGAGATGACGCTCAGCATCGAATCGTCGGTTCCCCCGGCGGGTCCAGATTCCGTCCGCAAGCAACCTAAGAGAGTGCCAATCGGGCGCCCGTCAAAATAACGAAAAGAAATTCCACCTGGCTCACTGACCCACGGTTTCGAATGGGGGCTATCGTCTTTCAGCGTAAATCGTCCCGTGGCGGAGACTTCGTAAGTCTGACCTTCTTCAAGCAGTACTTGACTGGATTGCCAGCCGCGTGCCGCTTCAATTGTGATCGTCTGGCCGGCCTGGTCATCCTTCAGAGTTTCGCCAGGTTTGAAGTCGATTGCAGCGCGGGCAATATCGTATCCGTATTGCAGATTGCACAGGTATAAACGCCATTCTGTCGCCAATTCTCGTTGATCCGCAGCGAATGACTCGGTGAAGACCCGAACAAATTGAGTTCCCTGGGTGCAGCCGCCCAATTTTTTAAACCGTTCGTGATATCGAGGGTTTCCATCGAGAAATGCGCACAGTCCCCATGACCAGCCGTACGGATCGGGAGCGACGAAGTCCGAGGGGGTCAATGCCATGATGGCGGGGATCGTTAAAGGCTTATTTGCGGCAACGTCTTTTCGAATGATCGTGATCCGGCCAAAGCCTGCGAAATCCTGCGGCGAGGTTGGCATCTCTCGAAAAGTTGCTGGCTCCTGGCCATGAAGATGGTGAGCACCAAAGTATTCTGCCATTCCTTCCAGATACCACAGCGGGGCGTCAACGCCTGGCATGAAATTCATGAAACAGTGCGTGGATTCGTGGATCAGTAAATGTCGCCGATAGTAATCGAACTCCTGGTCGCGCATCCAGAATTCGTTCCGTCGTTGAGCACCATGCTCAATCGTGAAATCTTCGGGTAATAGACCAAGCTCCCGGAATAACGCCATGTCCTGAATCAGAAAACCAGATATCTGAAAATCGGATCCAGCGACGTCCGGGGGCATCGGCCCGAAATAGGCCTCAAGCGCCTCGTACAATTGGTCGATCAAGGCCGGGAGCGGGCGAGCCACTTCTTTATCAATGTCTGTGTAAAGCTTCAGTCGTTTCGATTCAAAAATGTGAACACCTGCGTCTACAAGACGGGCATCGTCGTGTCGAGGACGTCGATCGGCAGGTCGAACAATTCGTTCGGGAGGAGCATTCTCTGGGGACAACGCCACTTTCTCTGTGGCCGTAATGGGTGTCGTTTGCTGCTGCTGCTGCTGCTGCTGCTGCTGAGACGCAGGCGAATTACTTGCGTTGTGGTGCGGCGGTTCAGGGATTGCAGGGTCACGCTGCTTTGCCTGCTCACAGCCCGTCAACACCATCAGGAGCCAGTGTCCGACAACGAGGCCTGTGCTCAAGAATGATGAACGCGCCCTCGAAAGCTGTGATGCTGCGGCCGCAAACAAAGGAATTTGAATCTTTCGTCCCTTAAACTTTGACAAGGTCCTGCCACCGCATCGCGATTGGTCGACTTTGCAGTCTTCGAACAAGTATCGTAGAAGTAATGGAAAGAACTGAGAAGCGAAAAGTCCTTTCACGAATGACGTCAACAGGGGGCCGGAGTGGATCTGTCGAGCTCACAATCTGTGACTGCTGACGAGCAAAACGAAGTTCTGAATGAAACGCTCATTCAGGATGCAGATGCCGTTCAGAGTTCGCTCGAACTGAGCGAACTGGTGGGCGAGGCACCTTCCGTCGTGCCGGGTTATCGTATTCTCAAACCTATTGGTGAGGGGAAATATGGGTCTGTCTGGCTGGCACGCGAGCAAAATACCGGAAAGCACGTTGCGATTAAGTTTTATACGCATCGTCGTGGAGTCGACTGGTCGCTGCTGGGACGTGAAGTTGAAAAACTGGCTGTCTTATACACTTCGCGAAACATTGTTGGTTTACTTGCGGTCGGCTGGGACCATGACCCCCCTTACTACGTGATGGAGTATCTCGAGAACGGATCTTTGGCCGCCAGGTTAGCCGTTGGTCCACTCAGTACGACTGATGCCGTTCGAATCGCGACACGCGTCTGTCAGGCGCTTGTCCATGCTCATGGAAGCGGAATTCTGCACTGTGACCTGAAGCCGGCGAATATTCTGCTCGATCAGGATTTTGAGCCTCGACTCTGCGACTTTGGACAATCTCGTCTGGCGGATGAGCAAAGCCATTCGTTGGGAACATTGTTTTACATGGCGCCGGAACAGGCTGATTTGAAAGCGGTACCCGATGCCCGCTGGGACGTGTACGCCCTGGGAGCATTGATTTATAACATGCTCACAGGCAGTCCACCTTTCCGGACGGAAGAAAACGAGCGAAGGTTGAGTGCCGCCAGTTCGCTCGAAGATCGATTGGCAATCTATCGCCATCTTGTCCAGGCGAGCTCAAAGCCATCCACACACCGTCACGTTTCGGGGGTCGATCAGCAATTGGCCGAAATCGTGGATCGATGTCTGGCTGCCGATCCTGCAAAACGATTTCCCAATGCTCAAGCGGTGCTCGACAAATTGACCGGTCGAGAACGATTTCGAGCACGAAGACCACTGATATTGCTGGGGTTGATACTCCCATTGCTGTTATTGCTGTGCATCGTGCCGCTCGCCATGGAAACGATGAACGATGCGGTCAATACAACGCAAGAAAATTTGACCCGACGCGCGCTTGAAAGCGATGTCCTTTCGGCGAACCTGCTGGCCGACAGTATTAATCGGGAACTCGAAGATCGTCGACATGAATTGGAAACACTGGCAAACGATATCACCCTGCGCGAGGAAGTTGCTGCCCTGGCAACTTTGCCAAAGGAACAACGATATCCTCTTGAGCAGCGACTCGATCGACTGAAAGGTGAAAACGAAAAACGTCTGGAAGAATTGAGCCGCGTTCTCGACGCCAGTTGGTTTCTACTCGACGCATCGGGGATACAACGTTGGAGAAACCCGCCAAGCTCAAGGCCCGATGAAAATCTTGCGAGACGAGATTTTTTCAACGGAAGTGGAATTGATTGGCCTGAAACGGAAGAAGTCCCGGTCGACATCCACGCGATCACCACTTGCCATATTTCAATTCCATATAAGTCGACAACCAGTGAACTGTATGTCGTGGCAATGTCGGTTCCCATCTTCGATCCGAAAAAAGAGGAAGCTGTCGTCGGAGTCCTTTGCCGGACGCTGACGCTGGGGAGTTTGATCAAAGACTACCAGCGAAACTGGCAAAGCAAAGAGGCTGACGGAGTAAACAGAAAACTGGCGATTGTCGATGGGAGAGATCGGGATAGCGAACACCAATGGCAACTGTTGGCGCATAGCTGGATGGACGATTCAAAATTGGGGCAAATCACCGAAGCTGATTTCAAGAAATTGCGACTGGAAGGAATCGTCGACAAAGACGTGCTCGAGGATCTTGAGCAATTGATGCGGCAAAGCCGGAAAGGGGAGCAGGCCTCGGCGTCGGACGGAGAAATTGACCGGACGGAACGCTATATCGATCCTGTCAACCAGTTTGATCCTGTCACTTACGGAGGTGAATGGTTGGCGGCTTTCAGCCCTGTTGGAAAGACCAAATGGGTTGCTGTCGTTCAAGAGCGAAAAGATGCGGCGCTACTGCCTGTCGAAAATCTCCAGAAAAGAATGCTGCATTCCGCGATTGTGGGCGTGCTTGTTGTTTTTGCATTAGTCGCAGGATCATGGTGGCTGATTATTGCGTTGCTCAACGAGCGTGCCCCTCGCTGGCTGAAGTTCTGGCGACAAAGTTCCGCGTCTCCCGGTACCGCAAACATGTCAATGACGGGAAAAAGTGTCGATAACACTTGATTGTCACAACAACCAGTTTTTGATTTCTTCCAGTTTTCGAGGATCGCAAACGACCTCCTTCAGTGCATCACGTACGAAGCAATACAGGATTGGCTCAGTGTTGGCCTTCTCAAAATGGGAATAGACGTCGCTTGAAATAAGTTGAATTAGGGATGGTTGTCCCAAACACATTATGCGGAGGCCAATCGATCGGTTTGTAAACCATTCTTGATCCGAAGTGAGTTCCATAAAAGTGGAGCGGCTGTAATTGCTCCAGCCGACGATGCCGATCAAAAGTGTGACTGGGAAAAGACGAACGGTCTCGTCGAGATCCTGCTTCGATGTGATGGATCGAAACGCGGTTGGTAACGTATACGTGACAGGTTCATTTTCAACAGCGTTCTGCTGATCGCAGGGACAAAAGAATGTTGTCAATAACTTCGTTGATTCGTGAATTTTTTATGGTCCCGGCGAGGTTCTCTGTGCCTAAACGATGATACGCTGTCGCGTTGATTGTCCTCACTATGGTGACACACTATGGTGACATACCGGCTTGAATAAAATCCGGTGAACAGCGGCCTCTTACCCAAACCCCGCAATCCTTTTCGTCCAACGATGTGACGATGGAATCGTCAAACTCAAGTCAGGCCGCCGAACCGACGATCAAAGTGTATGACACCAGGGAGTTTTCTGGTTGCCCCTCGATTCATTTTGTGTGGCAGCCCACTTCGACAAATCGTAAAGGAATAATGAATGTCGCATGGGAATCACGACCAGTTTCGGTTGGGCTTCCTGACGGCGGTTGAGGACGCAGAACGTGGATACGTTGGCGGCCTGCTGATTACCAACCGATTCGGACGACCACTTGAATTCCAATGTACTGCCCCTGTGAAACCCAACAGGACGCAGCAAATCCTGTATGGCCCGACATTAAGGCCTTACGTTTTAGGGGAACTGATCGGAAGAACATTGCTCGAAAAAGTCGGCGTCAAACCACATCTGGTTCTCGTCGAATCCTTGGATTTACTCGATCTTCGCGCGGCAACGTCGACTCCCGTCGTCAGCCTGGTTTCCGCTGTGAAGACTTCAAAAGCAAAAAAAATCAGCGAGACGGAAAATCAGACGAATGAGCAAAATGGGCAGTCTGACAAGACCTTGCCGAATTCCATGAGATTAGGGAATGAAGCGGTTGTATTTCACACTTCGCACGACGAAGACCGAACTGAGATCGAGAAGTTTGCAAAACTTGTCCCTGCCGACGCTGATCTCCGCGAACCGTTTGAGCGAGTCCGGGAAGCGTTGGAGGAAACAATCCGACTGAGCATGGCCCGGCCGGCATAATTTAAGGCAGCGCACGTTTTCTATTTTGAGATGATGGCATCTGGCGCGGCCAGGTTGATTCATTTCTTTCATGTCCACGTGCGTCGGTGTTCGTCGATTCATTTCAGTCTTACGTCGTTCCGTCGTTCAAGGGCGGATCGATCAAGGTGGTCACATGGCCGAGACGAATACTTCTCAAGCCCGTTTGCGTTCTGCCGGGTCACCGATGCAGGGGCCTCATTGGACACCCCTGCAAGAGATTGATGCACGAGAACTGGGTAGTAATACTCAGGACTCTCTCGATGAACTGATCAGCGATGTCGAGGTGACCGCGGTTCCCATGAAGATGCGGGTGGAAATTCACTCTTCAGGCCAGAACGTCGCGCTGAAACGCTGGCCTGCAGTTGAAATCGAACCGCAAAGTCTGCCAAAAAGTCCCGGCGTGATGCCTTCGTGGAAGCCGACGAAGCAAACGGTTTCGACTTTTGGGATTCAGTTCCCCGAAGGAATGGCATTAATCGCCAAGAAAGTTGGCGATAAACCTGCGGGTAAGCAGAACCCGGGTGAAATCATTCAATCCGCCGCTCCTCCGATCGAAATCTCCCCGGATTACGAACCTCCAACAGTCGCTTCGCTGATTGACGGCCTTGAAGAACTTCCAGTTAAGAAGCCCGTGACTCGGATCAAGCCCCCCGAAGATGCGCTTTCGATCGAGGACAGGCTTTTCTATCTGCTGCAGCCCTCACTGCAATCGTGGCTTGCTGGTCAAGAAATGATCATGCCTTTCGAACCGTTCCCGTATCAGTACGAGGGGATCGGGTGGTTGTTTTCCAAATCGTCCGCATTGCTTGCCGATGAAATGGGACTCGGTAAGACGATGCAGACGATTACCGCCATTCGTCTGCTGGTTCGCAGTGGACAGGCACGTCGAGTGTTACTCGTCTGTCCGAAACCGTTGCTTCCAAACTGGCAGCGAGAGTTTCGAACATGGGCGGAAGAACTGCCGTTCGTCGTGGTCGAGGGGGACGGTGAACGCCGCAAGCTGACCTGGACGATGCCCGGCGTTCCTGTACTGATTGCCAATTACGCATCGCTAGTCCGGGACTTTGCAGCATTCGGGGAAGGAGAATTTCCCAAGTTTGACTTGATCGTGCTGGATGAAGCACAACGAATCAAGAACCGAACGTCACGTACAGCCGTCACCGCACGGGCACTTCCTCGTCGACGCAGTTGGGCTTTGACCGGAACGCCGATTGAAAACCGTCCGGAAGAATTGGGTGCCCTGTACGAGTTTCTCGAAGTCGTTCCGCCCAACGCCACACCTGATTTGCGTCAACTTCAGTCGCTGGCCAAGCAATTCATTCTCCGAAGAACAAAAAACCTCGTGATGAAGGATATGCCGCCGCGACTTGATCGTGATGCGTATCTCGAATTGCTTCCTGCTCAAAAGTCTGCCTATGAAATGGCGGAAAAAGAAGGGGTCATTCAACTGAATGAACTTGGCGATTCAATCTCGGTCCAGCACGTTTTTGAACTCGTGCTGCGACTGAAACAGATCACCAATTTCGACCCGCTGACGGGTGAAAGCGCCAAGCTGGAACGGCTGGAAGCGGATATGGAGGAAATTGCCGCCAGTGGTGGCAAAGCGATCCTTTTCAGCCAATGGACCAAAGTCATTGACTGGTTGGCGAAGCCTATGGAAAAATACGGTGCGCTGGTTTACCACGGAGGAATTCCCAACAAACAACGTGAGCCGATCCTCGCCAGGTTCAAGGAAGATCCGAATGCACATATCCTGATGATGAGCTACGGTACGGGGGCTGTCGGTTTGAATCTGCAATTTGCGGGATATGTGTTCCTGTTTGACCGTTGGTGGAATCCGGCCATTGAAGATCAGGCGATTAATCGCGCCCACCGAATCGGCTGCAAAAGCCAGGTGATCGTGACTCGTTTCATTTCGAAAGACACGATTGAAGAACGAATCGACAAAGTTCTGACCGAAAAGCGAGAACTGTTTGCCGCCATTCTGGGAGACGGTGACGATACAAATGTCTCGCTCAGTATGAATGCCGCAGAAATCTTCGGGCTTTTCGACCTGAAAGCTCGCCACGGCAAAGGAACACGAGCAATCGGTCCAAAGCCAGTTGCGTAGTCAGGTGGTCGATGCCGATAAGATTGATTCTGATCGGCTCGAACTTCAAGTTAATAAGCTCACGAATAAGTGACTGACATTGAAAACGATCTTAAAATCGACATGAATCAGCGGATTGATTTGCCCGATGATTCATGAGAAAAAGCCAATCTGAAATACGTTTTGAAGTCCCAATGACGCACACTTTCAGTTGGCATTGGGAAAATGGGTTGTGCGCCAACGCGAGATTTTGACTGATGGCGCATCAACCCTGCCACGTGATATGAATCCAACGGGCCGACCACAGAACGAGGTATAATCGGCACTAATATCACTCACGACAACTAATTAGCACCTTTGCTTTTGGCATAGCTTGGGTCAATCCTTGGGCGGCGGACAAGCTCACCATCGCATCTGGGACAGTTAAAGTCGGATTCAGCAGCACATGCCCCGCAGTAGGTACGTTCACTGGCGCAGATGTAGGCGTTTCCAGAATTTGGCGGAAGCGGCTTGCTGCACTTTTCACATTCGCTTTTCATCTTCATTGTTTGTCTCCTTGTCATCGAAATAAGCAACAGAAATCACTCACCATAAGGGCCAAGCTTAATAAGAATTGGCCACTTGCAACGCTGATTTAAAAGTCCCCAAAATAATCGGTCGATCTTACTTCGGCAGGTAATTCCCCGGGTTCTAACGGATTGTCTGCAATTTCAACGATAAAACTTTCTTCCAACGCGGCGTTCCAGATTCGCGTGGACAGATTAACTTTGAAGATGGCGAAGGCACGGATGTCTTCTTTGGTCGTCGTATCTGTGCCAAGCCTGTCACTCAGTTCGTAAAATTCACGAGGCACAAAATCGGAACGCAGATTGATATTCGCCGTTTTCTGTCCATCGCTGACCCACCATTCGAATTTCATCTTGCTGTTACACTTCATTCCGCAACCATCGGCCACAATGGACTGGTAGCGGTTGCGTCGTGAGACATCCGTGACGTAATCAATTGCATCGAGCACCCCTGGCCCCGGATGGCCACTCACGATGTAAAGATTTTCGCGGTCCCAAAGATCGTCCGTTGACAAGGCCAAGGCTGCAACCTGCATTGCCCTGAATCCGACAGCGGTCCCCCACCATAACGATCCTGGATGCTGGCAAACCGCACCGTCATAGTTCAATTCAAGAATCTCTTGATTTGATTTGATGCGAACAATGATCCCTTCGGCTGCCTTAAGTTTTTCCGACACACTGCTGGTCATGCGCGATTCTCCCATTCTCGACGGCATTCATCGTTGGTTTTGAGATTGATTCGGATTGAGGGGGGCGGTTTAGCAAATGCGTGGCAACTGTTCTCCGACGAGTGTGTCGACGATGCGACGTCCGCCGAAAACCGTTTGCATGACGACTCGCCCTGGACGGTGATCCGTGACGTGACCAATCATCGCCGATCGTTTTCCAAACGGGTGTGACTGAAGGGCAACCAGCGCGGTTTCCGCCTGATCGGAAGGGACAACAATGACGATCTTTCCCTCGTTCGCGAGGTAAAGTGGGTCGAGACCAAGAATCTCACAAAAGCCCTTAACTTCCTCGCGGATTGGTGTGTTTTCTTCCCGGATTTCGATTCCAACTTGCGATGCTGTGGCAATCTCATTTAACACCGTCGCCAATCCGCCTCGGGTCGCGTCGCGAATAAACCGAGTTCCGGGAACGGCGGTCAATAAAGTATCGATCAGTCCATGCAGTGCCGCACAATCGCTTTCGATGGGACATGTCAGTGACATTTCACCTCGGACATTAAGGATTGTTGCACCATGATCTCCCAACAACCCATTAACAAGAATTGCGTCTCCGGGACGTGCTTTGTCGACCCCCATGTCGAGGCCCGCGCGAATGACACCGATGCCGCTCGTATTGATAAAAAGCTTGTCACACGCACCCCGTTCAACGACCTTAGTATCACCGGTTACAATCTTTACTCCAGCTTCCTTCGCGGTGACCGCCATGATTCTCGCGACTTGTCTCAGGGTTTCAATTGGCAGTCCTTCTTCGATGATGACTGCACAACTCAAGTAAAGTGGTTTGGCACCGCCGACAGCCAGATCGTTGATCGTGCCGCAAACCGCCAGCTTTCCAATATTTCCGCCGGGAAATTCGATTGGATTGACGA
>JBAXBD010000121.1:0-11814 GCA_037142165.1 Schlesneria sp.
GGAACGTGCTGTAAATATTGACGATGGGGCGCATGCCGCTTTTCGCCATTCCCCCTGCGAAAGCGACGGTGTGTGCTTCACAAATCCCCGTGTCGAAGAACCGGTCAGGAAACTCGTTTCTGACACGTCCAAGCTTATTCCCTTCGCACATCGCAGCGGTCAGAACGCAAACTTTGGAATCGCGCTGCATGGCGTCGAAGATCGCGTCGCTCATGGTGTTGGTATAGGCTCGCGCCGAAGATTTCTTAATCGAGACGACTTCGTTCTTTTTATTGCGTGCGAACGGAGGCGGGGCGTGGTAGGTGACGGGGTCTTCGCAGGCCGGTTCGAATCCATGCCCCTTTTGAGTGAAGACGTGCAGCAGAACGGGGCCACTGACTTCTTTGACCATTTCCAGGGCATTTCGCAGGCCGATCAGATCGTGTCCGTCGACCGGGCCGATGTAGCGGAAGCCCATCTCTTCGAACAGCATTCCCCCGTGCAGGAAGCCTTTCAGAGCGGTTTTGAATTGGGCGATGGCTTCGGCCGATTGCTTGCCCACCACGGGGACTTTATTCAGCAGCCAACTGACGTCCCGTTTCAGTCCGTTGTAGAAGTCAGCCGTTCGGGCTTTGTCGAGATATTGCGCCAATCCGCCAACGCGAGGGCAAATTCCCATTTCGTTGTCGTTCAGAATGACCAGCAAATCGCTTTTCAATTCTGCTGCATTATTCATGGCTTCGAAGACAACGCCCGACGGGAGTGCGCCATCGCCGATGACCGCGACTGATTTACGGTAGGATTCGCCCAGGAGATCGTCTGCTGCTTTCATCCCCAGAACAGTCGACACGCTTGCCCCGGCGTGGCCGGTCATGAACAAGTCGTAGGGACTTTCGTTCGGGTTGGGGAAACCCATCAGGCCCCCCTTGGTTCGAATCGTTGAGAATTGCGAGAATCGACCCGTGATCAGTTTGTGGGGATAAATTTGATGGCCAGTGTCCCAGATCAGCCGGTCTTTCGAGAAATCGTAGACCAGATGCAGCGCCAGGCAGAGTTCAACCACACCGAGGTTGCTGGCAAAATGAGCAGATCGTTCCTGCACCAGATTGCACAGCGCCTCACGAATCTCATCGGACAATTGAACCAATTGTTGATCGGTCAGGCCACGGAGATCGTGTGGTGAGTGAATTCCAGGTAGCAGTTCAAACTTCATTATCGACTCCAATTACGATGCTCGTCCGTTGTTGCTGCGAAAGCAGGTGCCCGCCTGAATTCGTAATTATTGGTTTGCTTTTAATGATCTCGTTTCGTCACGAATTTCGCCAATGCGACGAGTGAATCCGCGCGTTTTCCAAAAGGTTCCAGCAAATCGCACGCCTCATGGATCAGGTGATCAGCCTTTTGGCGACTGGCTTCAATTCCCAAAAGGCCTGGATACGTCATTTTGCCGAGTGACGCATCCTTACCAACTTTCTTTCCCAGTTTTGCTGCATCTCCGGTCACGTCTAATAAATCATCCGCAATTTGGAAGGCTAAGCCAACTCGTTTTCCGTATTCTTGCAAGCGATTGATGGAATCTGCGTCAGCTTGAGCGACTTTGGCACCCAAGGTGACTGCCGAGCATAACAACCTGCCCGTCTTACGCCGATGGATGGCTTCCAGCGTGTGAAGGTTTTGAGCCGTCCCTGACGCAACCTCTTTGTTTTCAGGCTGTTCAGACGACTTCTGCTTTTCAAGTCGTTGCTCGGCTTGCAGATCGGCCACCTGGCCACCGACCATGCCGCACCATCCCGAAGCACTCGCAAGATCGATGCAGCATGCCGCAGCGACTGATCCTGGTTGGGTATCACGCGCAATCACTTCGAAGGCCAGGGTCAGAAGTGCATCCCCGGCAAGTATTGCCAGCCCATCACCAAAAACCTTGTGATTTGTCAGTCGACCACGACGGTAATCGTCGTTATCCATCGCTGGCAAATCATCGTGAATCAACGAATACGTATGGATCATTTCGATGGCACAGGCGGCGGGGAGCGCAGACTCGATTGATCCACCGCATGCCTCACACGCCAGCAGTACCAGGATTGGCCTGAGCCGCTTGCCACCGGCAAGAAGGCTATAAGCCATCGACTCGCGCAATGGGGTTGGACAGTCTTCCAGAATTTCCATGTAGTCCGCCAACCGCGAATTGACGCGATGACGTAACTCAGCCAATTCGGTTTCAAACTGTTGACCAACCACTGACATCAAGTCCACCCGCATCCCTGCCAGAAATCAAGAGATCGCTCAGGCCACCCCCTCGGCCAGTACCCAAGCCGCGTTCCATCGCCAGAATATGCTAATCAACAATGCTTGGCAGAGCAAAGTCGGACCGAATAAAAGTTGGATAATTTTCGAACTACGAGCTCTGTTGCCGCTTGTTGTCCGAAAACTCAAGATTGACGAATGGTTGAGGCGCGCACAGTGGAATCGAGCCGTCGTTTTCTTTCCAGAGATCTTCGAGCGTGGTCTTTTGAAATGCCATTTCGACCTGAGAAATGGCCTGATCCAGCTTTTGATCGATCAGGCCGGGCGTTTTAGAAACTGGGTTTCCCACAAATGATTTCGGCACGCGCTGCAGCGGTTCAATCACCTTCACGATATCGGCAAGGGAAATTTCTGCCGAACTGCGAGCCAGGAAGTATCCTCCGCCGGTCCCCCGTTGTGACGTGATAAGGCCAGCTCGTGTTAAGCCCTGCAAGAGCTTTGACAAATACGGGGCCGGAATTTGACCTCGCTCGGCCATGGCTTGTACGGTCAATGGCTGATCTTTGACTTCCGTCAACATGACCATTGCACGCAAGGAATACTCAACGGCTCGAGAAAACACAGCGAAACAAGTCCCCAAAAACGCCGACAGAGAAAACGCACAATGATTGTAGCGGTACCGTCGAGGCTCGAATATTAGACTAAAGTATCCACTAGTCCTGTTTTGTCGGGTGGTTACGACAATTCTCGTCTGTTTTCTTGCAGAAGCTTTTCCTGAATGCGCTTTCAGATTTACTCAACCGGAAAAGTCTTGTTGATCGGCCCGTTCAACGCGATTGTCGAGCCTGCTGCGGTTCTTGGCTTAGACACATCAAAACGATGGCGAACGAACGCCGATAGGTTGCGTACGGAATTTCGGATAAACGGACCAGTTTGTCTCGAATTCAAGTTCCCATCGCAAGCAGGTCAAGGAAGGTGTCGCAATGAAGATGAAGCATCGGCAAATACTGCTTAGTTTTGTATTGTTGGTTGCGTCGACGCGGGTCGGCTTGGCGGATGAGCCGTTGATTTCAGTCCCCTGCGTGAATCCGTTTAGCTCGACAAACTGTTCTTCGACGGATTTGAATTGCGCATCGACGGAAGGAAGCCAGGCAAAGTTGTTTGGCCTGATCGCACCGAGCGATCATGGTTTTTCAAATTTCATCAGTCCGATGTCGAACCCGGTCTATTTTGAAGACCCACGAACATTGACCGAAGCCCGATTTATTTTTGCAAACCATACCGTACCGACGTCGCTCGGCGGTGGTCAGGTTCAGCTTTTTGCCATGCAGGCACGTGCGGCTCTGACCGAAAACCTGTCGATTATCGCGACAAAGGACGGATTCTTCTTTTCACAAAACCCGCTTTTGAGTGATGGGTTTGCCGACGTCAACGCCGGTTTGAAATATAACCTCTACAAAAACTACGAAACTCAAACGATTGTCAGTACAGGTTTCACGTACGGAATTCCTCTGGGAAGCCATCAAGCCCTGCAGGGTAAAGGGAACGGCGAACTCAACTTCTTCGCAACCGCAGGTCAACAAATTGGAGAGAACTGGCACGTTCTGTCCGCTTTCGGAGCGAGAATTCCTGCCAACACGACCGCTTATACGCAAAGTACTTACTGGTCGAATCACCTGGACCGAAAGCTTGGAAACACGGGCTTCTATCTGTTCACAGAAGCAAACTGGTATCACTGGATGTTCAACGGTACCCAGTTCAATGCGAATGTCGAAGGGCTGGATCTGTTCAACCTGGGTTCAACGAGTGTCAGCGGAAACAACATTGTGACAGGTGCCTACGGCGTGAAATACAAACCACACGATCGCCTGGAACTCGGTGTGGCATACGAAATCCCTTATACGGAACGCAAAGACATCATTCAGAACCGACTCACCGTTGACATGATCATTCGGTACTAAGTTCGGCATCGTCTCAAAGTGTTTCAGCGACGAGCATCACAGGATGTTCCTGGCATGTGACGCTTCACCCGACGAATATTCCCATGCGATCGCACGGCGACTGAATTGCTGTGCGATCGCATTTTCCATTCTCATCTTTAATCACTTGAGGTTGTCATTAGCGCCAAGGTTCCTCGGGTTCCTGCGGCGGAAGCTTCTGGCGAATCGCTTATCGCGGCTCTTAAATTTGCTCATGTTTGAAGCATCGCTGGTTCATTCGATTTGACGAGGCGGCGAGGGAATGGTGGTATACTGACAGAGGACTTCTTACTCTGTGCGGAAACCCAACCTTTTCTTCTGTCTCTTGTATCAAGCGATAGTCTCATGGACACTCCCCCCTCTGAGCCTGAAAATAACGTCAATAATTTGTGGTTATTGCCATTACTATTACTGGGCGTAGGCCTCTCGTTGCTGGCGGCATTCTGGTTCGCCATTACGCCGATCATCGACAAAGGTCCGGGGGCAAATCCGCCCCCTCCGCAACCGACGACCACCAAATTGTCGCGAGCCGATTCGCTGAAACTGATCGAACTACGGAACCAGGCGATTGGCCATCTCGAAAACCACGAATTCGCAGCCGCAGATGCGGCGCTCAGCGAAGTCGTTCGTCTGGTTCCGACTGACCCGTTCGGCCCTCGGAATCTGGCAATCTGTCGACAACTGGATTTCGAGAGTATTGACAAGAATCGTGATCAGGACCGTTTTGCCAAGGGGGCGGTCAAGGTCAATGAAGCCATTGATCTCGCCATGGGGGCTGAACCATCGTCATTCGTCCCCTGGATCATTGCTTCGCGAGTTGCTTCGAAGAATGAGCGGACGGAAGAAGCGCTGAAAGATCTGCGTGAGGCGATCAAGCTCGATCCCAATTCCGTCGGTGCTGCGTACGACCTTTATGCCTTGTTGCAAGCGACCTCGACCGATCAATCAAGTGACGAAGGATTCAATGCGCTTCGCACCGTCTTTCAGAAGGAAAGTAACAATCTGTTTGTTATCAAGGATTGGCTTTTGTTATTGGCTCAACGTCGTGACCCCAAGTTTATTGAAACGTTGACCAGCGTCAGAGAAACCATTTCACCCTTCTTCGAAACGATCAAGACGAATACTCGTGTCGATCTGAATGAGATCATCCAGAAAGCGCTTGATGCAGCAAAGGATGGAAACTGGGCTGTCGCTCAACGCATGATGATGACCACCCGGAACCTGATCGTCTCTGAAGCGGCACGGGACAAGCGATTTGTCATACTTGATTCGCTGGAGTACGTGTTGCCAGATTTTGGCGAAGAATTTCTGGCGCGAGCTGACTTGCCCAAGGCGGAGTCCAGCCGATCAAACCCCGTCCATTTTCTTCCACCCTCGGGGGTGGCAGCCTCTCCTCGTGCGGTTGGATGTCGCGACGTGTCTGTCGTCGATTTTGATTTGAACGGACATTCTGACCTGCTTGTTCTGCAGGACGATCAAGTGATCGCCTGGCAACGGGGACGCGATGCCGAGCCGTGGAGAATCCTGGCTCAATCCCCGACGGGGGGGGACTATTCAGGCCTGTTGGCCTTCGACTTCGATGACGACGTCGACCAGGAACTGAAAAAAATTCCTACTGAGATCCAGCCAGCCGATGCGCTAAAACATGAACATTCTATTCGTGGCCTTTGCCATACGGCTGATCCAGACATCATTCTGTTTGGGACTTCAGGTCTGAAACTGCTTGAAAACACGAAAGAAAACAAATCTTCTGAAGTGAGATCGCTCGTTGCCCGGTCGGGTGGTTCAGCATTTGATGAGGTCCGTAATGTGGTCTGTGTTGCGGTGGCGGACATCGATAACGACGGTGACCTGGATCTTGCTGTGTCGACGACTGGCGGCTTGCGGATTTTCTCGAACCGGGGGAACCTGACATTTGATGAGACGACATCACGGTCGATCTTGCCACCCGCTGACGTCGCGATTACAGCATTGGCGATTGTGGATTGGGACCAGGACGCCGACGTCGATTTGTTTGTTGCGACGACAAACGGCGCCGGCTGGCTGGAAAATATGAGGCATGGTCGTCTTCGTTATCGGAGCATTGACGAGTTCAATGCGGTTCAAGGAGCAACTTCACTACGAATCGGCGATTTCGATGGCGATTTGTCGTGGGACATCGCTGCCGCCGGACCCAAGGGTGTTCACATCATTTCCACGAATCGGACACCGGGCGGGTTGGTGTCACCTCGGCAAGTGAGCAAACTGCCGGCGACCTCCGCACGATCAATCAATGTCGGCGATTTCGACAATGACGGCACCACGGATCTGATCGTATTAGACACTCAAGGGGCGACAATCGTTCGTAACGATGGAAATTGCGGGTTTGCGCCCGTGCCAGGTGCCGCTACGGAATGGTTGAAGGGGATACAGTCACTGATTGTGAATGATGTTGATCGTGATGGTGACCTGGATCTCGTGACAATTGACCAGAACGGCATCACGTTCTTATCGAGCCAGTGCTGTGAGTCCGACAACCCTGATCATGGATGGATCGAAGTGAAACTCGTTGGCGACCAGGTTCGACCGGGTGAACAGAACTCGGACAAGCGTACCAACCATATGAATATTGGTGGAAAGGTCGAATTAAAAGCGCAACAGAAATATCAAGCGAAGATGGTCACCGACCCCGTTTCACACTTCGGTCTTGGCTCGAATCAACGCGCGGAAATTGTGCGAGTTTTGTGGACGAATGGGATTCCGATGAATCTGATTAACCCCAAGCGGGACGAACCCGTTTGTATTGAGCAGAAGTTAGTTGGTTCGTGCCCCTATCTTTACACATGGAATGGCGAACGATTCGAATTTATGACCGATTTGTTGTGGAACGCACCTCTGGGCCTGAAATTCGCGGAAAATGTGATCGCGCCGTGGAGGGAATGGGAGTACATCAAGATCGATGGAGAGAAATTAAAGGCCTTAGACAGCGAATATGCACTCAGAGTGACGGCGGAACTTTGGGAGGCAGAATACTTTGATCAGTTCAAACTCTTTGCGATCGACCACCCTGCCGGGACCGAGATTTTTACGAACGAGAAGGTGGGGCCCGCGACGCTCGCCGTACCCAAGATCCATACAGTTCAGAATCCCCGAAGACCGGTGGCGGCACGAGATACTTATGGCCGGGACGTGATGTGGCAGTTGGCGGCGAGAGATCACGATTACACCAAAACGTTCGAACGGCGACTTGCCCAGGGTTTAACGGAAGAACATTTCCTGGAGCTTGATCTTGGCGATTTTCCAGAAGCAAAAAATGTGACGTTGTTTCTGACCGGCTGGATGTATCCCGGAAGCACGTCGCTCAGTGTTCAGCATTCGCAGAACCCCGATATGCCGAAACCGCGACCACCGGCATTATATGTTCCCGACGCCACTGGCGAATGGCGTGAAATCCGTGGATTTATGGGTTTTCCCGGTGGAAAAACAAAGACGATCGCGGTCGATGTCACGGGTCTGTTTTCGGGCGATGACCACCGCTTAAGAATCGTTTCAACGATGGAACTTTTCTGGGATTCGGCATTCTTCACGGTCGACGAACTACCGGTCGACTTCCAGCAAACGGAATTGGCGCTCGTTCGCGCCGAGTTGGTTGATCGTGGTGGTGTATCGCAGCGCTCGTGGCCCTCGTCTGGAAATGGTCCCGATCAGTTTGACTATACGAATCTTGTTCCGGGCGACGCGTGGCCAGCGATGTCAGGAAACTTCACCCGATATGGTGACGTCTTGCCGTTGTTGACGGCAAGAGATGATCACCTGGTTGTCACAGGATCGGGCGATGAGATCCGCCTGGCATTTGCCGAACCGGCGACCCCTATCCGGGATGGATGGGTTCGTGATTTTGTCCTTTATAGCGTCGGCTGGGACAAAGATGCCGATATGAACACGGTGTATGGGGATACGGTCGAGCCGTTGCCGTTTGAAGAGATGACGGTTTATGCAAATCGCGATGGTGAACCACGTCCGGTCGATCCTGGCTACGCTCAGTACCTGAAAGACTACCAGACTCGACAACGTAACCCCGCAGGTTTTTTGAAACGGATCAAGCAATGGAAGTGACGTCGTAGGCGGCCGATTGTCTAGTAGATTCCACTATGATTTTGGATTAATGCTGGCCAAGGATCTGGGAGCGCAATTGTCGCGACTGGAGGGTACGCTTCGATTTATCAAACGAAATGACCGCTCTACGACATCGATCAACACACTGTAGGATCACACTCGATACACGCTCAGGGTCGTGGAAGCGATACCGGCTGGCTTGAGCCATTACCGTTGAGCTGCGGATTCGGAGATTTGTTGACCGTGTTGTTTTTCGGAGCTTCTCCCGTTTTTGGTTCGTCCTCTTTCGGGATTGCACCAGCACCCGCTTGCCCGAGTCGGCCCTTCACAAATGCACTCAGTTTCATCACGTCACCGGGATCTGGGGCTTTGCCCTGGATCACCCCTGAACAGATCGGGACAATGACGTCATAGGCAGGCTGAGCGACCGGCTTGAACCGGGCCAACAGGCCGCCGGGAACCTTTTTCTCAGCATCCAGATCTTTGTCCTTGCCGTCTTTCTCTTTGGTTCCATCAGGTTTGAACGCCAGGTAGAGGTCCCAGAAACAATTCTTCCAGACGGGATTATTCGGCCTGGCCTGAGCCGCGTTCGAAAGTTGCAAGGCACAGTCAGAAATTGCGGTCACAACGTCGGCAGGATTCACGGCCGCCGGAATCGGAACGCGCCCAAGAGCGTAGCAGGCTTTTGCTCGAACGGGCCAGGATCGTTTCGGATCTTTGATGACAGCCAGCAGTGCCTCGATGACGAACGGTTTGTTGTTTCCGGCATCAATAGCAACCGTCATATGACGCAAGCCATCGATCAGCCGAAGCTGATACCACCAATGTGTCTCGGTTTTCTTGAGTTCGTCAACAATTGCGGCTGCGATCACGCTTCGATCCTTCACA
The DNA here is from genome assembly GCA_037142165.1 of Schlesneria sp. Taxonomy (GTDB): domain Bacteria; phylum Planctomycetota; class Planctomycetia; order Planctomycetales; family Planctomycetaceae; genus Schlesneria. The sequence goes on from JBAXBD010000121.1 coordinate 9,186, forward strand.
GGCGGAGCGGTGAAGCGAAGGATTCGAACGAGACCCTGCATCGCAGCGATCTTGATTGCTTCAGGCTGACCTTTAACAGGATCGTCGTGGATGTCTTTTGATTGAATGACCTGCAGTAAGAGAGCATATGCAGGGGCATAATCCATTTCGCTGAGAATCAACACCGCATGCAACCGAACGTAGAAATTGTTGACCAGCAATTCAGGGATCTGTTTCACGATTTCCTGGTTGACGAATTGTATCGCCAACGCGACATCGGCGGGTTTGGTATTCGGGGTGCCGACCCCCGTCGTGATTTCCCGCATCAGCGTCTTATGAAGTTCTGGAAGCTTGTGAAAATCAGGAAGATCCTTCTTTTTCTCTTGAAGGGTCATTTCTGCCAGTTTGAAGCGAATTCCCCCCTCGATAACCTGCTTGCCGCTGGCACTCAAATCACAGTCGCGAAGAGCCTTCGTGAACTTGTTCGAGAAATCCTTTTTTAGCTTGGCAAGTTCTTCTTTTGTGACAATTGGCTGTTCCAGGTTCATGATTGCCAAAGATTCCGGCAACGGCTGAAACGAGGGTGGTAACCAATCCGGATCGGGCTGTTGGAACTTGTCACCAGCGGGAGGCGTTGGTGGTTTGTTGTCTGCAGGTTTTTTATCCTTGGTCCCAGCAGGAGGTCTTTGCTGTGCCCAACCGGGGACTTCACCGAGCCAAACGGCGAATACAAAAGCCAATACGACGCAAGTCGTCTTCCTCAGATGAAGACGGCACGTCAACTGCCTGTACATATAGTACAAGTGTGATGGAAATATTGCCCGATGAAAGTCGTGCATTCGTCCATCCTTCACTTCAGAATGGTGTCGGTTCAATTGTTGGCAAAAGCGGTTCATGGACATGAGGGTCTCAGCACCTGGCCCGGATCTGTGGGTCGCGACAAATTAACCAGATCGCATGTGTTTTACCACCCGATCGGGGTTGGTGTTTTCGCGGAAAGTTCAATCACGGACGGGTCCATTGAGGGTTCAATACTCCACACGGCGGAAACGAATCTTCGAAAGAGGGGTTAATCATTGCCGCGAATCAGGGCATCCTCAACAGAAAAGTTGAACCTAAAACGAAACAAAACAAAAATACAAGTGAAACCAGGCAATCACGAAAAGTCCACGGATACGTGGGATACGAAGGGGAGCGGGCTGGAGAGATTCCGCTACTTACAATAACCTAACAGTGAATGGTCCGCAGAGTCAAGAAGATCCTCGTTTCTCATCTCAGGACATCAGCGGATTGTTTTCATCGGGCCTGAAATACCAGTCCAGGCGAAAAAGGCGGAACTTTCAAAAGTTTCCAAAAAAATGCTCCCCGGCTCATAAAAGGACCGATCCCCGTGATTCTTGCCGCCGGTTTGACCCCCGCATGGCAGCAGATACTTTCCTTTCGCCGATTCATTCCCGGTGAAGTGAATCGCGCACAACAGGCTGTCTGGTGCGGATCTGGTAAGGTATTGAATGTCGGTTGTGCATTACACCATCTCGGAGTTCAATCGAAAACGTTATGTCTTGTCGGCGGGAACTCTGGCGAACAGATTTGCGCTGACTTCCAATCAATGAACATTCCGGTCCGATGGGTGAAATCTCGGATTCCGACTCGTGTCTGCACGACGATCCTGGATGAAACAACGAAATCTACGACAGAGCTCGTCGAGAACTCAAATTCGATACCATTGGAAGAATTGGATCTATTCCTTGACGCATTCGTAGAAGAGTCTGCGTCTGCTCAGGTTGTGGTATTGAGCGGCTCGCTTCCGGCTGGCGCTCCGTCCGACTTCTATCGTCTTCTGCTCGAAAAGACATCGGCGAAAGCCGTGCTTGATATTCGAGGGCTGGAACTCGACGCTACTCTTTCAATGCGCCCGTATGTTGTTAAACCCAACCGTGAGGAACTTGCCAGAACAGTCGGACGTGATTTCGCTTCTGAGCTGGATCTGGTCGCGGCGATGTCTGAATTGCGTGATCGAGGAGCCGAATGGGTCGTTGTCAGCCAAGGCGCGGGACCGCTTCTGGCCGTCGGACCTGACGGTCTGATTCAAATTGAAATTCCGAAAATCGATGTCTGTAATCCGATCGGTTGTGGTGACTGCCTGGCTGCCGGGATCGCTGCGGGAATCGACCGAAATTTGACGATGTATGAGTCACTCAAACTCGGTATTCGCTCGGCGGCAGAAAACGCCAGCGTGCTACTGCCAGCACGAAATTTATCGAGGTTGCCATGACATTGCGGGCTTCCGAGTTCAGCTTATCTAATGAAGCCAAGCCACCCAGTGCCGCGTATTTTCACGTCCCTTTTTGTGCTCATCGGTGCGGATATTGTGACTTTACGCTGATCGCCGGTCGCGATGATCTTGTTAGCGACTACCTGCGGTCACTCGATCTTGAGATCGAACGATCACGAATTCCGCCAGGAACACCGCTGGCAACACTTTTTTTTGGCGGTGGGACTCCAACGCATCCCAAACCCGCCGAAATGCGCCACCTTTTCGAAACGACTCGACGATATTTCGATGTCTCTGCCACAACCGAATTCAGTGTCGAGGCGAATCCGCTCGATCTGACGGACGAGAAAATCGATCTGCTGGTGGAAATGGGAG
>JBAXBD010000122.1:0-11784 GCA_037142165.1 Schlesneria sp.
ATCATAAGGAGACCGTCGTCGCAGAGAAGTTCCAGGCGATGACGGCGCTCGGGATGCAGAACAGCCGCATGAAGGACTTCTTCGACCTGTGGATTCTCGCGCGTGACTATGCTTTCGATGGCCAGACTCTGGTCCGGGCGGTCGTCGCCACTTTCCGCCGCCGGGAAACGCTCCCGCCGACCGAAACGCTGCTGGCACTGACTGCCGAGTTCGGCACTGATCCGATAAAGAACGAACAGTGGGAAGCTTTCGTTCGCAAAGGAAAGCTCGCGGCAGATCCCACGAAACTGGAAGCGGTGATTACGGTGCTACACGGATTCCTCATGCCCCTGTCGCGGGCTGCGGCAACGGGAGAAACGTATCCTGCGACCTGGGCTCCTGGGGGGCCATGGAAAATGAGCCGGACTAAGAAAAGGGGATAAGTCCAAAAAACGTGTTGACAAGGGGTGTTTTCTTGGGATATTCTCGTTCGCATGCCACGAACTGCACGCCAAGCGCCGGGGGGAATGATCTTTCACGTACTCAACCGTGGAAATGCCCGGGACCGGATTTTCGACGATGATGCTGACTATGCCGCGTTCGAAAAAGTCTTGGCAGAAACTCAAGCCGAGGTTTTTGTGCGCATTCTTAGCTATTGCCTCATGCCAAATCATTGGCATCTGGTTCTGTGGCCGCTGAAGGATGGGGACCTGGGGCGTTTCATGCAACGATTGACCACAACGCATGTGCGTCGCTGGCACTTGCATCATCATTCCGTCGGAACGGGTCACCTGTATCAGGCGACTTACAAATCATTTCCCATCGAGGAAGATGATCATCTCTATACTGTGCTGCGTTATGTCGAGCGGAACGCGGTACGGCCGACCTTGGTCGAACGGGCTGAGGATTGGACGTGGAACAGCCTTTGGCGTTGGTTGCATCCCACAGAACACCACGAGAAGCCGATTTTATGCCCGTGGCCAATTCCACGACCTCGCGACTGGGTTACGCGAGTAAACCGAGCCTTGACAAAAAAAGAATTGGAAGCGGTGCAAGCCTCTGTCGTTCGAGGCCGCCCCTTCGGCTCAGAGTCATGGCAAGAGGCAACCGCCAAACAACTCGGACTCGAGTCCACATTTCGCTCCCGAGGCCGCCCGAAAAAGGCAATCGACGACAGCAAATCCTAATTTATTGGACTTATCCCCTTTTCTTCGGCAGACTCTTCGTGAATGTGTTTGATTCCCTGCTTGAGCCCCACGAAACTTTTATGGGGATTGCTTTCTATTCTTCTTGGCTGTTTTTTTTGTGTTAACAGATTTGAGTCGACTTTTTTTCGATGACGCAGTCGTTTGCGGCTCTTTCGTTCCTTCAGACTCAGTGAGCTTAGCTTCGATCTCTTCTACCGTCGGCAACGCCGAACGAAGATTGCTGGGCAGCGCACGGGTCAGTTCGTATTCGGAAATTCCTATCGGCTTGCTCACGCCACGCAATGTGTACTCGGCAATGATGCTGTTCCGGTCCTGACAGAGAATCAATCCGATCGATGGTGAGTCGTTCTCATGACGAAGCTGATCATCGACGACGCTCAGATAGAAGTTCATCTTGCCCGCATATTCAGGCCTAAACGCGCCCTTCTTCAAGTCGATGACAACAAAGCAGCGCAGTTTCAAATGGTAGAACAACAGATCGACATAGAAGTCGCTATCACCGACATTAAGATGATGCTGCCTGCCGACAAATGCGAATCCCTGTCCCAATTCCAGCAGGAATCGTTCAAGCTCATGAAGAAGGGTGGTCTCTAATTCTCGCTCGTGGAATGGTTCTTCAAGGGTTAGGAAATCGAAAATGTATGGGTCTTTGAGCGTTTGCTGAACCAGATCTGACTGTGGTGCGGGTAATAAACGATCGAAGTTGGTAACTGCCTTTCCCTGTCGGCGATGGGCCTTGGACTGAATCATGGTGAGCAGGACGTTCCGGCTCCATCCGTTCACAAGCGCTTGCTGCATATACCAAAGACGGGCGTCAATGTCTTTGATTCGCTGCATCAACAGAACGTTGTGCGCCCACGGGATTTGGGCAACCAGTTGTTGCCCGTTTGGAATTGCAGGCAATTGGGCAACCGTTGGTTGCCCAATTGAAGCTGGAGTTGAGAATGCATCTGGATACTCATGAGCAAATTGCACCATGAGTTTGATGTTTCGTTCGGAAAAGCCTTTGATCTCAGGAAGTTCATTTTGAAGTTCACGAGACAATCGAGGGATGACACCGGCACCCCATCCTTCATATTTTTGCCTTTGATCGATGAGACTGCCAATATCCCAGTAAAGCTGTACCAATTCAGTGTTCGCCGCAAGGATCGCTCGGGTCTGCGCTTGTTGAACCCGAGTCTTGATTTCGTGAAGGAGATTGAGAAAGTCGGCGGGCACCGGATTCTTCTTACTCATAAAATCCGTCAATCCAGGATAGAGTCGATACAAGGCGCAGCGAATGGTTCCCTGGGGCTAATCTCGGTTTTGCAATTTGGAAAGTCAATCGTTCGCTCATTCATTCGTCATATGAAAATGGTCAGTGGTTTGTGGCAAACAATCGACATTGCCGGCTAACACCCAGACAAGACGAAGTCGATCAACGCTAACGATTGGCGATTGTGAGTTGGTCGGTAATCGCGACAAACAGCAAATAAAAAGTTGACCGTAACCGAATCCACAGCTCGCCGAGTTGTTTTTTTGCTCTAGAGACAGACTCAAACTTCCTGGTTTTCCAAATGATTGATCAGGCCGCCGAGCATTCGAGAGATTTGTTCCAGCATTGACTTCAACTTTTCATGGTCTTGGAATGCCAGCAGCTTTCGGCGGAATGCCAGTTCCATCAGCGGGACACATTCTTGGATCGACCCGCGCGAGATGATGAAGAAGTTTCGACAATCGGATTTGGTGAAACGATCGTTACCTTCGGCGATGTTAGCAGCGATTGAGAGTGATGCTCGGTTGAATTGGTCGGAGAGGAAACCGTATCCGCGTGGGAAGCTTTCGGTCAAAACGCAGATCTGGTCGGCGAAGTCGACGGATTTCTGATAGACGACCAGCTTTTCGAATGCGAATGCCATTTGCGGTGGTTCACATTTTAGAAGAGAGATGAGAGGCCAGAAAAGACGAAATGCGAGAAAGTAGTGAGTAGAAAGTAGATCGCGGCGGGCTGTTTTGACAATGGAGTCAAACTTCTTTTCTGGTCTACTCTCTACTCACTACCTTCTACTTTCTCGCCGCTTCATTTTTTGGCTGCTTCGGCCAAAAAATACGAAAGGCAGAAAGTAGTGAGTAGAAAGTAGATCGCGGCGGACTGTTTTGACAATGATGCCAAACTTCTTTCCGTCTACTTTCTACTCACTACCTTCTACTCTCTCGCCGCTTCATGAATTGGCCGTTCAGGCCAATTCATGGAGGCGGGGGGAATTGAACCCCCGTCCTGAGATCCCTTAGAATGGATATCTACGTGTGTATTTCGCTGATTAATGTCATCGCTGAAGGCACAACGAACGAAGCCTTCTGGCGACCAGTGTCCCACGAGTCTCGCCCCGGGCGTAGGTCACATTGACCAGGGGCCAGCCGGTTTTTGCATTTGACTTTTGGACTCCACAGGCGGGGATTCCTCAGTCAAGGCCACACTAGGCAGCCAAGGTCAACGGCTTGTTAGCAGTTGTTTTTTGATCAGCTTTTTACGTGGCCAACTGATCAACCACGACACGCAACCCAGACCTCGCATGATCCAGTCGAATCCGGTCGCCCCCGAGGTCCTGGCAGATTGAAAAAAGCCGGGTCGGCGAAAACTGATTTGCAACTTGGACTATACTCCCCGTGCATTCAGTGCTCGCTTCACCAGATCTTCACAATCTGAGTTCGGACTATCAAATCCTAACCGGCTGGGACATCGAGTCAAGGAGCATGGATCATTCAACGGGCGTTTTCAGAAAATATGGGTTCTGAAATTGGTTAAAGAGTTTTAGAAGAGGGGGTCGGGCGTTCAAATTCCAAAATTGGCCGGGCCAACGATTTTCATTTTCACGGCGTGATCATGGCCAATTTTGAAATTTGAACACCCGACCCCAGAGCGTAACCTGACGATCGCCGGTTACCCATCTGTCAGCTCATGTGCTAATGTAGGGCAAATGCCCGTTAAACCACCTCCGCAGGGGAGATGGGGTTTCGTGGAAATGAGAGATTATCGAAACGTGTCCGACTGCGAGAGGAACGAGGGAGCGAACAATTGATGAAGAATGGATTTCTTGGGTATCAGGCCTCATTTATGCTCGACGCAGTCGTCGTGGCTCTGGTGCTCGTCGTTCCCGTGCTGCTGTTCAGCCTCTTTTCCGTCAAGTTTCGACGACAGTACTCCGTGCATCGCAATGTTCAGATGGTGCTGGCTGTGACGCTGCTGGCCGCCGTATGTGCCTTTGAGATCGATCTGCACTGGGTGCAGGGTGGGTGGGAGAACGTGGTCAAAAAAGGGCCGACGGTGACCCCGGACCAAATGTCGTTCATTCACAATGTATTGAGGTTTCACCTGATTTTCGCCGCCAGCACTCCGTTTCTGTGGGCGATCACAATTGCTTTCGCTCTGCGAAGATTTCCGAATCCGCCTCATCCAGGATCACACAGCCGGTTGCATTCACTGCTCGGCTGGGCATCGACTTTGGATTTAGTGATGACTTCCGTCACGGGGCTTGTATTCTATTATGTGGCATTCGTGAACCGAGGTTGAACGAGTTCATTCGCGCGAGGCAAGATCATGCTCAGGTCAATTCAATGCCGTGCTGGTCTCCTGTCGTTCTTTCTCGGTATCGTCATCATTTCGCCGGTCGTCGCTCAGCCGAAACAGGCTGCAGTAGGCCATCCCGCTGTTGACATCGTCACGCTAAAGTCAGGACGCAGTCTGCGCGGAGTGGTGACTTCTCAAGAGCCGAACGGTTCCCTGACGATGGTTGTGACTCGGGAATGGCTCGGTTCAGCAAACCCCGCTCTGCTGGAAACGGTTGTAAAAGAGAATCAGGACGGACGAAACGCAGGTTTTACTCAGGCTCGTGATCGAATTGTCGAGCGACAGAAGACGCCGATTGATTCTCCGAATCTTGCCTTTTTCCTGAAGCAGGAAAAGGAACGGGTTGATCAACTGCTGGCTGACCGGAACCCACCGGAACTCGACTTTTTGTGGTTGGATGTTCGGCACGAAACGATTGCCAGGGTGGTACGAGCCACACCTGATCGTCAGAAGATGGCTTTGATCGGATGGAATGAGCGTCTTTCTCACGTCGAAACTCGCGATGCAAACTCGCTGGAAAAGGAGCTGACCAAGCGGGGTGTGAAGCTGGAGGTCGTTCCAGTCGATCTGTCAGACCGTATGCCGCCTCGACCTCAGTCCGACGAGGAGTGGGCTGCTCGAATGGCGATCGTAGAATATTCACTCGCCGAACCGCTTGATTTCCAGGGGATGGGTGACGTGCTGGCTCGAACTCGTGAAGGGGAACCTGTAAACCTTGGCGAAGTGTTGCCGAAAATCTTTCAACAACAACTTGGATCATTGTTGAAAGACCTGATCAACGACGGAAGGCCTCCGCAGAAGCAAAAGGGTGATGCTGATTGGCTGGCCAGCGCGATTCGCCAGGCAGAGCGCGAGAAGCTGCATGGCTTCCGAGTGACTCGCCTGAACATTGATCCGAACGGGATGCGAGTGACTGTCGAAACTCGGTTTGTCGCGAAGTTGGCCGAGAGCCGATGGCGCACGGTCTGGCAGGCGACCGAAACCGGAGATGGAACAAAGCCCCGCCCTCAGGCGGAAGCTCGCATTGAACAGGACCCGCAGTTGAAGTCGGCTGTCGACACGCTGAAGTCACTCGGACTGGCTGAGGGAGATACTTTGAAACAAGCGATCCTAATTGGTGCGGCCACAATGGCGACACAACAAGCTGCCGATGCCAAGTTTGCTCAGTTCCGTGACGGGTATACTCGGCGTCTTGATGGACCACCGCTGGTGATTGGCGAAAAGCCGTAGTGAGCATTGGTGGGTATGCCACTGGCGGCTGCTTTGAGCCGCCAGTGTCTTCACTTCCATCACTTGAAAGCAAGAGCACTGGCGAGCGAAGACGCACGCCAGTGGCACCAGGCGAGAATGAGTTCCACTGCGTCACCGAAGACGGTTACGGTTCCGATGCTGGCAGCGTCAGAATGAATTCGCAAAACCATCCGTCCGGGGCACAGCCATACCAAATTCACTCACCACTCGTCGAGCAAGGTGGAACGCAGAGATCGCCGTTAGGATCTTTCTCCACTCTTTGTTGTGTTTCGAATTTACGAGGGGATCACAAACAAAATTATTTTTTCCGATTCAGACCCGACCGTTTGCCGTTGAGTCACGGGGACTCTTTTTATGAGCACGTTCCAAACGTTAAGAAAAAACCTGTGTTTTATATTGACATGCGACAAAAGTCGATGTAGTTGTATTGATGTTGCAAGGTTTGGTGGAATTGACGAATCCGGTTGGAAAAGATCTGGGGATATGCTCCCTGGCTTGCTTGAGATTTCCGGACTTCAAAGCCTGCTGATGACAACATCGGATATTTGGCATATCGGAATCAAAATAATACGGGTCGGGGCGCCGAAGCGGCGAGAGAGTAGTTTCGAGAGAGTAGAGAGTAGATAGTAAACAATTCAAAGAATTGTTTAGGGGATTACATCGTTCAGCTCGCATGGGAGGAATTTCGGGATTCGAACTTGATCGAACTGTGACGAACTCGAACAGGCCGAAAAACGGGACAAACAATCGCGAAAACGCTATGAATTACGAGGAGTGGTCGAAGTCGATCGAACTCGATCAAACTTTGACACCACATTTCGCCGTGGCCTGTTGACAGCAGGACTCTTAAGAAGATTTTTGAACAGAAGGAAACGACGGTAACGAAGGGAATAGAATTCCTGTGAAGAGGCGATATTCGACCCGGTCGCGGGGGTCAAGAATTCTTGGTAAGAAGAGTTTAACCACGGATAGCACGGATGGGCACGGATAAGACGACAGAAAATGTGTCATCGTTTTTTGGATTTATCAGTGCACATCCGTGTTATCCGTGGTTAAAAATCCTGAAGCGAGATCGATGTCACGCGTAGAAGCCGCAAGACGGTTCGGGGCGCCGAGGTGGCGAGAGCGTAGTTTTTAGAAAGTTGTGTGTAGAGAATTTGAAGAAGCGATCAGGGAACTTGACGGCACGGCTCGCCTTGGAGGATTGACGAGAAGTGAACTGGATCGAACTAAGGCGAACTCGCGCGAACTCAGGTGAAGTCGCGCGAACTTTTTTACGGCCGAAAAATGGGGAATGGTGTCGAAAACCCTATAAAATACGAGGAATGGTCGAAGTCGCGCGAACTCGCGCGAACTTTGACACCACATTTCGCCGTGCCCTGTTGACAGCAGAGCTGAAGAGAAGATTTTTGAACAGAAGGTAACGAAGGGAAGAGAATTCCTGTGAAGAGGCGATATTCGACCCGGTCGCGGGGGTCAAGAATTCTTGGTAAGAAGAGTTTAACCACGGATAGCACGGATGGGCACGGATAAGACGACAGAAAATGTGTCATCGTTTTTTGGATTTATCAGTGCACATCCGTGTTATCCGTGGTTAAAAATCCTGAAGCGAGATCGATGTCACGCGTAGAAGCCGCAAGACGGTTCGGGGCGCCGAGGTGGCGAGAGCGTAGTTTTTAGAAAGTTGTGTGTAGAGAATTTGAAGAAGCGATCAGGGAACTTGACGGCACGGCTCGCCTTGGAGGATTGACGAGAAGTGAACTGGATCGAACTAAGGCGAACTCGCGCGAACTCAGGTGAAGTCGCGCGAACTTTTTTACGGCCGAAAAATGGGGAATGGTGTCGAAAACCCTATGAAATACGAGGAATGGTCGAAGTCGTGCGAACTCGCGCGAACTTTGACACCGATTTTCGCTGTGGCCGGATTTTCGCAGAACGGAAAAGAACGAAGAGTCCGCGAGCGGGCCGAAACGGCAGAGAGTGGTTATGAGAGAGTGGTAAGTAGAAAAACACGAAGAGTCCGAGAGCTTACGCTTCTCGGCTCGCCTGATAGGAATGTTGGGAGTCGAACTTGATCGAAGTCGGTCGAACTGTGACGAACTCGAACGAACTCGAACACGCCGAAAAACGGGACAAACAATCGCGAAAACGCTATGAATTACGAGGAATGATCGAACTCGATCAAACTTTGACATCTATTTCGTGGGAGACTCGATTTCCGGAGCATGGAAGAAAAGATATTTGAACTTGGCAAAGTTCAAAAGTTGCGAAAAAGTCTACGAAACACGGATGTTGGCCAATTTTTCTTCGATGATTCGGTGGGACTTCGAAGACTTGTCCCACCCTACCTTACTGCCTTACCACAATCGGCTTAAACGCTGGCTGAATCGTCGAAGCGATTGGCCTACGCTGTCGATGATCGCGTAGGTGACGGGGGTGACCAGCAGTGCCAACAGCAGACTCAGCGATTGTCCGCCGATGATGACTTTGGCCATGCTGGCTCGGGCACCGGCACCGGGGCCGCGTCCCAGCGCGATGGGGACCATCGCTGCGATCAGCATGACCGTTGTCATTAAGATCGGGCGAAGACGTGTGTGATTGGCTTCCAGGATTGCTGCGGTCCGCTCCATACCTGAAGCACGCAGTTCGTTGGTTTTATCGACTTGAAGGATGCCGTTTTTCTTCACGATCCCGATCAGCATGAACAGGCCGAACATGGCGTACAAATCCATCGGGGTTCGGAACATGAGCAGCGACAGCAAGCCGAACGGGATCGTGACCGGCAATGCCGCAAGGATGCTGACCGGGTTTAACCAGCTTTCGAATTGTGCGGCCAGGATCAGGTACATGAACAGGACACTCAGTCCCAAGGCGACCATGAAGTAATAGCCGGTTTCACCCAGCATCTTGGCCTGGCCTCCGAAGGTGACTTCATACTCCGGCGGCATGTTTAAGTCCTTCGCGATGACCCTGGCCTGTTGAATCGCTTCATTCAGTGAGACTTTGTCGGGATGAGCCAGCAAGGTGACCGTTCGCTGACGGTTAAACCGGTCGATTTGACTTGGTCCGCGTGCTTCGGTCACCGTCGCCAGGCTGGATAGCCTCACTTGCCCTGCGGTGGGGGAGGGGACTGTTAAACTTTCTAGACTTTGGGGTGTGGCTCGAAATGGCTGGTCGGCTCGCAGCCAGACATCGTACTGTTCGGTCCCTTCCTTATACCGAGAAACAATCTGGCCACCGACCAGGACGTTCAGGCTGTTGGCAATCGTTTGTACGGGAATTCCGAGATCACTGGCTCGATCACGATCGATGGCGACCTGGACTTCTGGTTTGCGAAGTGACAAGGTGGAATCGACGTCGACGAGACCGGGAATCGCGCGAAGCCGTTCGATGAATTCGGACGAATACTTACCCAGTTTGTCGATGTCCGGACCTTGAATACTGACTTGAAACGTGCGGCTGTCCTGACCATTCCCGCCGATGGCGGAAACGTCCGAGACAGCCGTTCGAAGGTCGGGGTATTCCTTCAGGATGGTCCGGGCACGTTCCTGGACTTCGAACTGAGTGTATTCTCGTTCTTCCAGTTCTTTGATGCGGAAATAAATGGAGCCTCGCGTGACATCTCCTTGTCCTTTCCCTGATCCACCGGTGTTCTGGCCGATAATTGTGAAACGGTGTCGGACACCAGGGAGGCTGCTCAGTCGCTGTTCGATCTCGGACAGTACCTGATTGGTTCGTTCGAGCGTGTATCCTTCAGGCGTGATGTAGGTCACCTGGAATTCGCTTTGATCATCTCGTGGCACCAGGTTGATTCCCAGGTTCATCACGATGGGAATCGTGGAAAGGAAGGCGAGAACGCTGATGAACATCGTGATAAACCGATGCTCGAGGGACCATGCGAGTACCCGACCATACAGCATGTCGATGGTTCGGTATACGAACCCTCCTTTTGATTGTGCGTGCCCCGCTTCACCCGGTTCAAGCTTCAGGAAGTGAGCACACAACATGGGTGTCAGCGTGAACGATACAAACAGGCTCATCACGACGGCGAATGCCACTGTTAAGCCAAAGCTGCTGAAAAAGCGTCCGACGATCCCACCCATAAAGGCAACGGGGACGAAGATCACAACCAGAGACAAGCTGGTGGCGAGAACAGCCAGAGCGATTTCACGTGTTCCATCGCGTGAGGCGGTAAACGCGTCTTTGCCGAATTCTTCCATGTGACGAAAGATGTTTTCATGCACGACGACCGCATCGTCGATCACGATGCCGATGGCAAGGATCAGGGCCAGCATCGTAATGTTGTTCAGCGTAAACCCCATGTAGTGCATGAACAGAAACGTGGGGATGATCGACGTGGGGATGGCCAATGTCGCAATCACAGTCGTGCGCCAGTCGCGAATGAACAGCAGGATGGTGGCGGAAACCAGGACGGCGGCGAGCAGCAGGTGGAAATTCACTTCCGCCATCGATTCGCGGATGAAGCGTGCCTGATCCTGAATGAGTTCGACCTTGATATCTGCGGGCAGGGCCTGTTTGATTCGCGCGAGTCGAACCTGAACGGCGTCTGAGATGGCGACCGTGTTTGTGCCCGACTGACGCTGGACAAACAGGCTGACCGCGTTGAGACCATCCAGACGGCTCAGCCCGCGAGGTTCTTCAATAGAATCCTCGGCCCGTCCGACGTCGCGAATACGGATCGCGTGTCCCTCGCGATTGGTGACAATCAGTTCGTTGAACTGGTCGGAGGTCTGCATGCGACCCAGGGTTCGCAGAACGAGTTCTCGTGAACCCTGATTCACGATCCCACCGGGGACTTCAATGTTCTGGGTCTGGAGAGCGACTCGGACGTCTTCGACAGAAAGTTCGTAGGAGGCCAGTTTTTCGGTGTTGACGATGACGTTGATGGCTCGCGTGCGTGCTCCTGAGAGAAAGACGGCTCCGACGCCTGAGACGGTTTGCAGTTGTTCCTGAATCTGGCGTTTGGCGATTTCAGTCACTTCCCGCACATCACGGCGGCCCGAGACACCGATCGTCATGATGGGGGCGGCATCCAGGTCGAACCGGTTGATGACGGGTGGTTCCATTCCTTGCGGCAACTGGTTCAGGATGGACGAGATCTTGTCTCGAACCTCTTGAGCCGCGACGTCACCGTTTTTGCTCAATTGAAATTGAATCGAGATCGTCGCCATCCCTTCTCGGGTTGTCGAACGCAAGTCTTCAATTCCCGAGACCTGATTGACCGCTTCTTCGATCAGCTTGGTCACGGTGGTTTCGATTTCTTCGGCACTGGCGCCGGCAAGGCGGGCCGAGATCGTGACAGCACTCAAGTCGACCTTGGGAAAGAGGTCGACCCCCAGGCTGTAATACGAGACCATGCCAAGCACGACAGGGATGCCGACAAGTACCCAGGTAAAGACTGGCCGACGAATACAAATCTCAGAGAGATTCATTGGAAAACGACTTTTGTTGGGGTTCTTATGGTGTCGGCGTCAGATCACGAACATTAACTTCTGTGCCGTCGGCGATCACTGACTGACCACTTGTGATGACCTGAGCACCACGCGGCAATTGTGGCTTGGTGATTTCGACCCAGTCCGTCGTCTGTGTTCCCAGGGTGACGGGGACCTCTTTGGCTCGCCCGTTATCGTCCAGAAAAATTTTCGTGATTCCGGCAAACTGAATGACGGCTGAAAGGGGGACGGTGGTTGCTTCGGGGTCGACGCGAGTCAGGATGGC
>JBAXBD010000123.1:0-11718 GCA_037142165.1 Schlesneria sp.
GTGTGCTCAAGCCCGGCGTGGTGGGTGACGCTGCGCTGGTGCAGGTGCTGCAAGGAGCTGGTGCTGAACAGCTAGGAGCTGGAGCAGCACACGAGCTGCAAGGAGCTGGTGTTGCACAGCAACGTGCGTGGTGATGGTGAACTCGTGCTGGCTTGCAGCAAACTGGCCGAGCTGGTTTGCAGCAGTTGCGGGCTTCTGCTGACGAGATCGAGGTGAACAGGACAACTGCTGCGGCGACAAATCCAAAGGCGCGACTCATAGAAAACTCCTTCATAACTGATACGGGTGTCTGTACATGGTAAAGCCGACCTTCGGCTTCCCACCCCTCAGTTCAAGTTCGTTATAAGAAACCGTCCTGAGGAATCAATGTCAGACTGGAGAAACTTCTCCGACTTTCCCGTCTGGGTCAGATGCAGAATATCAGGGAGAAAAAAGATGTCAAACGACCCGGCCAGATTTGTTTCCGGTTCATTTTGTTTTGTGCAACGCTTCGCGCAATGGTTGCAACATCTGGCCCATGGTTGGCCAACGGTCTTGTGGCTGTAAGGCAAGTCCACGCATAATCGTTTTGGCAACCAGGGGGTCGATATCGGGAACGAGCTTGCGAAGTTCTTTCGGCGGAAGGTTGATGTGCTGCACAACCGCTTCAAGCGTCTCACCGCCGGGCCAGGGAAGTTCTTTTGTATACATTTCGAAGCAAGTAACAGCGTAAGCAAAAATGTCGATTCGCTGATCGGTCTTCTGCCGCTTGATGAGTTCCGGCGCCATGTAGGTTGCTGTCCCGGTTCGATTTCCAGGTGCCTGATATTCAGCAATATTCGGTACAACAAGCCCAAAATCGATCAATTTTGTCGAAAGCTTCTGGTCAACCATTACGTTCCGCGGACAGATATCTCGATGGATCCAGTTCTGTCGATGGAAATACTCGATGGCCTCACCAAGCTCCACAATGATTCGAAGTCGGTTCTTCTTCATGACGTCGTTCTGGACATCGATCAAGTAGGCGAGCGACATTCCTTCGACAAATTCCATGACAAGGAATTGCTCGTCCTTCGTAGTGACCCCGTGCTCAAGTGTCTCCACAATATGCGGGTGTTTGAGTTTGATGGCGATTTCACCCTCGGTCGGCTTCTTTGATTTCATATGGGTGAAACGGGAATCAAGTCGCTTTGTTTTCTCGAAATCAAGAATCTTGAGGGCAACTGTTTTGTCCAACCGCCGGTCGTGTGCACGCCAGACTTTCGACATGCTTCCCTGGCCGACGCGACTGATCAACTGAAACCGGGATTCGATGTCGACTTTGTTAATCTTCGGTTTGCGTTTGAAGAGCGCCGTGAAAAATTTCAGCATCGGATTGCCTGCTCCAAGCAGTGGAATTACACGCCGCAATAGTCAATCAAACGGGAAATTTCCGTTCGCAATTCCGGACGGGGAACAATCCGATCAACGAAACCATGCTCGAGCAGAAACTCACTCGTTTGAAAACCTGCCGGAAGAGCAATCTTACAGGTGGCGCGCACGACGCGAGGTCCTGCGAATCCAACGAGCGCTTTTGGTTCGGCTAATGTGATATCACCAAGCGACGCGAAACTCGCAGCAACACCACCCATAGTCGGATTGGTCAGAACGGAAATAAACAAGCCACCGGCCGATTGATAACGTCCTAACGCAGCACTGACCTTTCCCATCTGCATCAGGGAAAGAATCCCTTCGTGCATTCGAGCACCCCCGCCAGAACCGCTGACGATCACCAGTGGCAACTTGAGTCGAGTGGCCTCTTCAACTGATCGCGTCAGCATTTCACCAACCACCGACCCCATGCTCCCCATGATGAAGGACGAATCGGTCAGTGCGAATACGAGGGGCCGACCTCGCATGTAGCCTCGCCCGGTGATACAGGCGTCTTTCAAGCCCGTTTTCTTCTGTTCTGCAACCAGGCGATCTTTGTAGGGCTTGGAATCAACGAATCCCAGGGGATCTTTGGATGTCAGATTGTCGAACCATTCTTCAAAACTGTCTTCGTCCAGCAGTTGTTGGATCCGGACCCGACCTGGCACGATGAAGTGATGACTGCAGTCAGGACAAAGGTACAAATTCTGTTCGACTTGTTTCCGATAGACCGTACTTTTACATGATTCGCATTGAATCCACAGCCCTTCGGGGACTCCTCGCTTTTTACGCGGCGTTTCGCCGTTGTCGAAGCCACGTTGCTGTGGTGGAGGATCTGAAGTCATCCGTGATGATTCCATTCTTGCCAAGGCCTTCAAAATCGAAAACAAAAAAATTTAATGAACTACTGCCGCCAAACAATCGACGTCGTCAGCAGAAAATCCCAAGAATTGCTGACATGAAAAAATCATTGGCTCCCGGGAGCCTTCCCTTTGGGCTTACCCAGTTCAAAGCTTTTCATCATTTCCTTTTGCATCTTTTCCTGATCAACTTTCGGCGTCGAAGTCGCTGGCCCCAATTCCTTTTTTCCACCGCACCCTGCAAGGCTCGCGGTAAAACAGCCCAACACGAATAATGCATGAATGCGACTCATGATTAAAACTCCGAGATGATATTTTTATGAATTTGCTTCTGTCCGCAGTGATTAGACCATGTTTTCAAATGATTCGTCAACTTCTGACACGCAATTCGCAAGAAGAATCGCCTATACTTGATACCGAATCGTCACTCGAATCCGCACGAAGTTGTCATGCAACAGTCGAGTGATACGAACGTGTAGTTTCACAGGCGTAAAATGAATCGCTACGTTGTTCTTGCTTTGACCGGTGTTTCAATCGCCGCTGGTTTCGCCGTCTGGGGCCTGACAACAAGAGTCGCCTTTCAGTCGACCGTCCCCGCATCGGTCGGCAGCCATGCCGCAACGAAGGCGTTCGATAAAAATGAATCGATCTCTGGCGACAAAGTCTCAATTGACAAGGGTCAACTCGCACTGGCGGGGATCGTTCTTGCGGGACGATTCACGGGTGATGTCAAAGACCCAACTTCACTCGCGGAACTGCGTGCAGCACTTGAGCAAAGGAGTATCGGCGGGCTGGCAGCATTAAATGCTGACCTCGCGAAACTCGAAAAATCATCCGCCAATTCGGATCTCGCGATCGCACAGCTTTATTATCAGATCGGTACGCTTTTGACTTACGAAGGCCGACTTGACGAAGCCGTTGCAGCGACGGAAAAGGGGCTCGCGATCGGAGATTCTTCCGGAATGTCCCCGGCCGCAAAGGCGAATTTGAAAGCGGTTCTGGGAATCATTGCCTTGCGTCAGGGTGAAGTTGACAACTGCATCGGATGTGTCGGACCGTCGAGTTGCATCTTTCCGATTTCATCTTCGGCGATTCACACGAAGCCGAAAGGATCACGAGAAGCCATCAGACAATTTACTGAGTATCTCGGTCAGGTTCCTGGCGATCTGCGGATTCGTTGGCTGCTCAATCTCGCTTATATGACGTTGGGGGAATATCCCGAAAATGTACCCGCGAAGTACCTTGTGCCGTTAGATACGTTCGACTCAACAGCGGACGTGGGAAAGTTTGAAAATGTTGCGCCCAACGCCGGGCTGATTGTCAGGGGACCGAATCAGGCTGGCGGAAGTGTGTTTGATGATTTTACGGGTGATGGCTTACCAGACCTGTTCGTGACATCTCTCGATCTTGATCGCGGGGCGTCATTCTTCGTCAATCGCGGAGATGGAACATTCGAAGATCGCTCCGACCAGGCCGGACTGGCTGATCAGATTTATGTTCTGAATGTCGTTCGAGCCGACTTTGACAACGATGGTCATCCAGATGTACTGCTGTTACGTGGAGCCTGGGACCGGGCGATGCGAATGTCGCTTTTGAGGAATCGGGGAAACAGCACCTTTGAAGATGTGACGATCTCCAGTGGATTGATTGAGCCGATTGCTTCTGAGACCGCTGCCTGGGGAGACTACGACAACGACGGATTGGTCGATCTATTCGTGGGGGGAGAATACCGATCACCGGTGCCTGACAACGCTACTTATTCACTCGAACCTCGCAATCGTTGCCGACTTTACCACAACGAGGGGAATGGAAAGTTTGTGGATGTCGCTGAAAAGGTGGGTGTTGCCGAAGAAGAATGCACAAAAGGATCGGCCTGGGGCGACTACGACGGTGACGGCCGACTGGACCTGTTTGTTTCGAACATGAACGCCCCTTGTCGCCTGTACCATAATGAACCCGATGGTACGTTTCGCGATGTTGCTGTTGAACTGGATGTGACGGGACCAAAACACGGTTTCGTCTCACACGGTTTCGCCTGCTGGTTCTGGGACTACGACAATGATGGCCAGCTCGATCTTTACGTTAACGACTATACGAGTACCCTCGCAGAATTCGTCGCACTTGCCCTCAAGATCCCCCTCGAACAACGGAGTCGGCCGCGACTCTATCGAAATGTCGGTGCGAAAGGTTTCCGTGACGTCACCGTCGATGTCGGCCTTGATCGGGATATGATGCCGATGGGTTGTAACTTTGGCGATATCGACAATGACGGGTATCTTGATATGTATCTGGGAACAGGACGAATGTCGTTGGAAGTGCTGGTCCCGAACTTGATGTTTAAAAACGACGCTGGCCGAAAATTTCTGGACATCACAACTGCGTCGGGAACAGGCCACCTTCAAAAGGGGCATGGGGTTTCATTTGCCGACTGGAATTGTGACGGGAGCATCGACTTATTCGTTCAAGCAGGAGGGGCCGTTCCTGGAGATCGAGCCTACAACCTTTTGTTTCAAAACCCCGGTCAGGGCCATCACTGGCTGAAGGTCAAGCTTGTTGGAACCAAAACGAACCGGTCCGCTTTCGGTGCGAAAATTAAGGCCGTGGTTGGTGCAAATGAAGGATCATCACGTTCAATATTTCGAACAATTGGAAACAACAGTAGTTTTGGCGGAAACACTCTGGTTGAAACCCTTGGATTGCTTGATTCGACAACCGTCGCAGAGCTGCAGATCTACTGGCCGACGTCGCAGACAACGCAGACATTTCGCGATATTCCCGCCGATCAATTAATCGAAATTACGGAAGGGATCGATTCATTCAGGGTGATTTCTGAGAAGAGGACGACAGGAGGCCGTCGTCCGTGATCCGCAGTACCGGAAGAAAAACGTGGATTACAGTTCTCGTGGTCCTCTTAATGGGTATTAGTGCTTATCTGGGGACCAAGAGCCGGAAAATCGACCTGAAGAAAGTCCGGCCACTGGACGGTTCGACGATGACCGTTGTACCGGGGGTTCATCTTCTGGGCGGCTTGGGTCCAGCAGCAGCATATGCAGTTGAAACGTCTGACGGACTGGTTTTGATCGATGCGGGACTCGAAGCCGATGCGCAGCGACTGAAATCAGAAATGTCAAAACTCGGTCTCGATTGGAAAAAACTGCGCGCGATCTTTTTAACGCACGTCCATGGAGATCATTGCGGTGGGGCCGAACGGCTTCGAGCCGAAACCGGGGCAAGGGTTTATGCAGGGTTTGCGGATGCACCGATCCTTGCTGCTGGTGAGCCTCGCGATGCGTTTTTCAGCACGTACAAAATGCCTGGTCATTCCACACACCGCACGACAGTCGATGTGACGTTACTGGGTCATGAATTCGTCTCGTTTGGCCACGCTCAGTTTGGGGACACCGAGATTGAGGTTCTCAACGCGCCTGGGCATACAACCGGCAGTACGTGCTACCTGATGCAGCGAGCCGGTCTGCGGATTCTTTTTTCTGGAGACGTCATTTATCGGCTTGGTAATAAGCCATTGGGAACGTACTCAACATACCTTGCCCCTCGTTATCGCGGTGATGCAAATGCTTATCTCGATACCCTTCGTCGGATGATTGAGATGCCGGTTCCGGATCTTGTACTGCCGGGCCATCCCAATGCCAGTGGTGGGCCACAAAGTCCTCGGTTAAGCCAACAGGAATGGAAAGCGATCTTTGAAACCGGCATTGAAGAAATGGAACGACTGATCTCTCGCTTTCGGGCCGATGGCGCAAACTTCCTTGACGATCATCCGAAACAATTATTGCCTGATCTCTTTTATTTGGGTGATTTTCAAAGTGCGTGCGTTTACGGATTCTTTTCAAACTCGCGTTTCTTTCTGGTTGACGCACCTGGCGGACCGGGATTGAATGAATTCATAAAATCGCAACTCCGCGAAATGGACCACGAAACGACAGAACCCTTCGCGATCCTGCTGACAGCCTGTGGTGAGAAAGAGACGGCTGGACTTAATAGTCTTCTCGAGCAGAATCGCATACAGGTCATCGCCCCGTCCGAGGGCGTGGACAAGGTCAAGAAGTTGTGTCCGCCAGGTACTACGGTTATCTCGGCTGACGAATTGAAAAACAAAGAATGGTTCCCGGTCACACAAATAGAGCTTGGTGGTTCTGAGGTCGCCCGCACCGCTTATTTAGTCAAATTTGGAGACAAGACCGCACTGTTCTCTGGGCGAATTCCTGTCATGATCGACACGCAATCACCTGATGAGCTGGCGTCGCTTTTGCCGACGTCCAGACGTAACGCTTTCGATTATCTGGTGGCGATTCGAAAGCTCGGCGAAATACAACCAACTCTCTGGCTGCCAGCGAGTTCCGAGAACGGACAAAATGCCAATTTGTATGAAAACACCTGGAAAACCATTCTCGAACGAAACACCATTATCGCAAACAAAATCTTGAAAAGAGGTCAATAAACAACATGAGGCAATCGCCTGATGCGCTTGGAACACCAGCCCGAGGCGCAAGCGAGGAATCTTATTCCTGTTGAACCGAAGAGAAGATCTCTCGCTTGCGCGTCAGACAAATGAAAAAACGTGTTAGCGCTGCGAGAGTTCGCGCCACGCGGACGACTCGCGCTGGCGACCAATTCGCTCGTAAAACCTGGCCATGCGTTCTTGTGTTTCGATCGACTCGGGTTGCGCTAAGGCCTCGCGCAGCGGCTGATGAACGTTGGGCTCCATCTGAAGTTCGAGTTCTTTCGAGTGATTTCGCATGACCGCAGCTTCATCCCTGAGATTCATTCGCATAAGAACCTGCGCCAGCCGATGGTGTGTCATCCATTCCGACTTCCCGAATTCGGTGGATAAGACATGAGTGTAAGCGTCACGCGCCTGCTCGTTGTCACGCAAGATTTGATCGTCGATTAAGCCCTTGGTTTTCCAGTATTCAAACCCTTTGTCATTTACGGGCCAATGACGAAATTGTTCTTGAGCTTCGTTAAATTCACCAAGTTCGAAACTCATGGCAACTTGAGTTGCGATCACGAACGGATTTTCTGAACCCCCAGCAATTTGCTCAGCTTTTTTAATGGCCTCCTGCCCCTTGGATATCAGGCCGTTTTGATGAAACCACTGCGCGAGACAGGTATATCCCAGTGGAGAATCGGGTTCTGCCGCAATAAACATTTCGTAACGACGACGCTCTACGGCAGCACTGGGTTTCTCATCCGATTTCAGGATTCCCAACTTTCGATCCAGGTCAGCAATTGCAGAGCCAGGATGAAACTCGCTGAGATACCAGTCGCGAAGCAGGTTGGCACGTTCTGCGGTTTGAGTATGACTGTAGATTTGCCAGAAATGTTCATCGCAAAGATGCCAGCGTCGAGTCAATTCGTAGACTTTCCACAGCAATGCGTGCGCATCAATGCGAGTTGAGTCTGATTGAAGTGCAAGTTGAAATTTCTGTTCTGCTCGGGCGGGCTGTAACAGCAGCAGCAGATAAACACGACCTTCAATGATCCTGGCCGTTGCAGATTGAGGAGAGGAGTTTGGTATGGCGGCCAGGCAATTCAATGCTTCTGTGGCAACATTCTGAATCGTTAACGAGTTGTCACTGATCAGGCAGTGTGACATTAAAATTCGTGCTTTGGCGTCACTGGGTCGAAACATCAGATATCGACCCAGAAAACCTCGAGCCGCTTTCCATTGTTGATCTTCGGCCAGTTCCCGTGCCGAAGAGAGTTCCCAATTCAACCATAAGTTGATTGCCAGCATGCCACATGCGGCCATGCTGACGACGACGGCTAAAATTCTCCATTTTGTTTTGCTGAAGAATGATTTCATTTTACCAATTCAGTTCGACTGCCACCCTCATTGATTTGCATGTATCGATTTTTCGGCAGGTGCTCAATACGGGCCATACGACCTGAAGGCCAATAGATTTCGATCTGAGGTTCTCCTTCTGATTCATCCCAACCTGCGAGAATTAAGCGGTCGTCCGCTGCTGCCAGGTAACTTCCCCCCGCAACGACAGGAGTGACGATCTGGCGTCCGTTGACGCGACACAAGACGCGGCCGCCGGTTGGTGGTATGCGATTTGAAGTCGCCAGCTTTAACCCCACAAAAGGTCGCTCAGAGGCAATGGTGTCGTTTCGGAGCAGTGAAAATGGCGAACCGACCTGGGAAACCGCGATATCGAGATCACCATCATTGTCAAAATCAGCCGCTGCAGCACAGCGAGCGATTCCAGGGACGCGAAAATAATCGCCCGCGTCAGATGAGACATCGACCACGACACCACAAAGATTTTGCAACAACTGAGGGGTCATTTTTTGCGGTTGCTGCTCCGGTCCAAGAACGTGCCCGGTCGCAATGAACAAATCCGGTGATCCATCGCGATTATAATCGATCACCACCACGCCAAACCCAAGAGATTCGGTGCTGGTTGCGGCGACTTTCGAATGATAGCTATCATCTTCAAACAGTCGCTTTCCGAGATTCCGATAAAGCGTGTTCTTTGCATGGTAATAGTGCGTCAAGAAAATGTCGGGTAGACCGTCGCAGTTGAAGTCGGCAACGGCCACCCCCATGCTGGCCTCGTTCATCCCGGCGCCACTCACTGCACATCCCGATTCGGACGCAACTTCGCGGTACAATGATTGAGTTTGTCCTGCTTTTTCTCTCGCAAACATAAAGTTCGCTGTCATGTCATTGGCAACATAGATTTCGGGAACGAGATCCAAGTCAAAATCGGCGGCAATCGCCGCAAGGCCCTTACCGTTGTCAGCATTCAGTCCCCATTGTGTGGCTGTTTCTTCGAAAGTTCCGTCTCCGAGATTACGGTAAACGCAATCCTCTTGAGCTTCGAACGTTCCTGGTCCACAGTAGCCTTTCCCCATGGAATAATTGCAGATCCGATGTTTCTTCAGCGATACGTCACAATAGTTGACAACGAAAAGATCGAGCAATTCATCGCCATCGAGATCGATCCACAAGCTGCTGGAACTCCAACGTGGATCACTGACTTTTGCGATTGCTGTCACGTCCTGAAACGTTCCATCTCCGTTGTTTTTCAGCAGGACGTCGGAGCCATATCCACCAATAAACAGATCCGAAAAACCGTCAGAGTCGTAGTCGCCGACAGCACACCCTTGTCCAAACAACACGACTCCGGATTTGCTGTCGGTTGTCACATCTGAAAATGATTGACCAAAATGATTTCGATAAAACTGGCAATGGTGGCTCGTATCTACTGGACCATCCAGAACGCAACCATTGGCGAGAAAAAGATCTAACCATCCGTCGCGGTCAAAGTCGATCCACGCGACCCCCGCACCCATCACTTCAGGCAAGAAATATCGACTCGGGACTTCGTCATTGTACGCCTGAAAACGAATTCCCAACTGCCTGGCAATCTCTTTGAACTGAGGCAGACCAGATCGAGAACGTGACTTTGCTGGTGAAGGGGTCTGCTTTGAAGCCGGTGTGGATTCATCCGCTGTAATTGAATCCGAAGCCGTATAAGTGGTTTCTGTTTTGGGACGATTGTTAACAGTTTTTTGGCTCGTTACTGCGCGCTCCGCATCGCTTTTTGCGGAAAAGCAACCGCAAAAACAGGCGACGTAAAAAAGAAGAGGCGCGATACACCAGCGGTCGCATCGCGCGCTCAAGAATTGATTGTGTTTCATGCGGAATCGGATGAAGTGAAAACCTAGAAGTCGCCGACGATTTCATCCCCGCTTCGAGTTCCAATCGCCACCCAGGTCGGGAAGTTAATGTTCGTCGAAACGAATCGAACGCCGCCATCTGACATCAGACAGTGCACTCCACCCGTATGGAAGCTATTTGCTGACAGAGCATTGTTTCCAAGCCAATCTGTGCCACCAACACTGTGGCAAGGCTGGTCATTCGGAGCCATTGTATGAGTGTAGGTAGCACCGCAGCTTTGCCACGACCATGCCCACGACGTGCCACGTGTATTTTGACGACCATCAAGCGCGGTGATTGCAAGGCAATCGGCTCTTGCGAGAGCATCAGTATTTTCTGATCCTGCCGTCCAGGTATGAACTTGATATTTCGTGGCAGTACCAGATCCATCGATTACGAATTCGGAATAAGCCACGGTATTACTGGTACCGTCGGTCACGCCTGCGATCCTCACCGGGCGATCGCTCGTACCACCACCGCCGACGTAGCATGCCATTCCGTTGTGGGATCCATCAAACCTCCCGTTAATCTGTTGGCCAAGATTAATCGCATAAGTGTGGTTTCCCTGACCTCCAGCGGCGTCATAGGGTTGCGAAGGACAATTGAAAACCGGCAATCGCTTGCTTTGAACAGCAGTATTCGAATTGTTGCCGAACCATCCGTTCGAATCCCACGGGAAATCGTTGAAATTCGTAGCGTTGTAGTCTGCACTACGGTCAAGATACGGCAGCATGAATACTTTGTCAGAAAATGTCCCCTGGCGATCCGATGTCAGTGGATTCCAACCCATCGAAATTGGGAACACACCGAACGTGTCGTGATAATTGTGAAAGGCCAATCCAATTTGCTTGAGGTTGTTCTTACACTGCGTCCGGCGAGCGGCTTCGCGCGCCTGTTGAACTGCGGGAAGCAGTAAGGCAATCAGAACTGCGATGATCGCGATGACGACCAAAAGCTCAATCAGCGTGAACGCTGACCGACGAAAACTTGAACTCCGACGAAGCATTGATTGCATCATGAAATCCTTTCGAACGCGTTGAGAAAGAGAAATGACCGAAGAAGTACAAGAACGTACAAAACTTCAAATGATTACGGATACTAACACTAAATCGTCGTCTCAACATGAACCATTCAAATATGATCGTAATTTGCCTCGATTGTTGTCAATCAATAATCGATCTATTCTAAATTTTTTTTGACATAAGTCGTTTTGACTAAAAGGGAAATGAACTCTTACGATACATGATACTGTGTGTAGGTTGGCTCTATTTTGCTTCACTGGCGGGGTCCGGTTCGCGAACCGGTTCCGCTGCACCTTTTGGTGGAACTTTTTCTACCAAGGGTTCTCCTTTCAGTGCCAGCTCAATTCGATTGAGTCGACCCCGCTTGACCGTGACTTGAAATGGGGTAGTTTGCGGCTGGGTGTATACATCAGGCAGAATCGAAACCGGCGGAAATGTCGTCGTCATACAGCTCACCCAAATCCGATGATTTCCTGAATAAATCCCCGGATCACCATTGGTTGTCAATTTGAATGTTCCGTCAGTCTCGATGCCTCCCAGGCCACCCATTCGCCCCGGGATTTCGCATTTTGTCATGACCAGTCCTCGTCGTAGCGGCTCACCGTTGTACGTCACCGTGCCGGTCACTTCCGCCCGTTCCGGCGAAAGGTAGTCCATCATCGGATCGAAAAGTCCTGCGATCCACGCAATTCCCGCTGCGATCGCAAGCCCGATTGCGATTGCGGCGAGCCTTCTTGGACCTGCTGCGGGGGCGAAG